>NZ_CP039144.1:0-300000 GCF_013343215.1 Acinetobacter sp. 10FS3-1 | reverse complement strand
ATCAGTATAGACGGAGTCTATCTGTTCTTCTTATGGAATCTGATCAAGTAAATCACCAAGCACCTGTGAATCACTCACATTGTTGCTTGTGAGCTGAATAGCGCGTATTTGAAGGGTTTCAGCATCGATACCAATATGTAATTTACGCCATTGGCGCCGATATTCAGGCTGATGTTTTTTACGTTTCCATTCGCCTTCACCTAAAAACTTTAAGCCAGTAGAATCGACGAGTAGGTGGAGACCATTACTGCTTTTTTGATAATTAATTGCAATATCAATATGCTTTTGTCTTCTACAAATAGTGGAATAATCTGGGGCTGTCCATCTAATCTACAAAGATGAATGAGACTTTGAACAAAGCCATTGACCATACGTAAAGATAGATGGAATAGAGATTTAATCATCAGACAGCATTGGATAGCAGCATCAGAATAAGTTTGATTGCGACCATGTTTACCTTTTGGCTGCGCATACCATTGCGTTTCCGGATCAAACCAAATTGTTAATTTACCACGATTGATCAAAGCGCGATTGTAGGATGACCAATTGGTTGCACGATAAATCTTAGGTGTGGGCTTATTCATTTGAGAATTATATTGCTGAATAAGCCCTTAGAGGTAGGTTTGTGCAACAAAGCCGCTCTAAATTACAGTTGTAATTTAATTTTATCATTAGCGAAAGTAGTCTGCTTTAATATCGAATTCATATAAACTTCCTATATTAAATTAAACAGTTTAAGGATGGAAAAATCCATTCATCCCATATACTGTCCACCATTAATATGTAGATTAGCTCCAGTCATGAATTCAGAAGTATCACTACATAGATACAATACTAAATCAGCAATTTCTCTAGGTTGTCCTAATCTTTTCATAGGTATTGTGGAAATAATCTGTTGAAGTATTAAGGGGTCTACGGCATTAACCATAGCTGTTTCTTGATAACCTGGAGATATGCAATTAACAGTAATCCCTTTATCAGCTACCTCTAAAGCTAATGATTTAGTAAAACCTATAACACCAGCTTTAGAAGCAGCATAATTCGTCTGGCCAAATTGACCCTTAGATCCATTAATTGAAGAGATATTAATGACTCTTCCCCAATTCTTTTCAATCATTTTATTTATAAATTGACTTGTAACATTATAGAGTGAGTCAAGGTTGGTTCTGATTACTATGTTCCAATCATCATAAGTCATCTTTTTGAATGAAATGTCTTTAGTTATTCCAGCATTATTAATAATAATATCTACGTGATAACCTAAATCTGCAATATGATTAGCCATTTTCCGAGTAGACTCTATATCCTCAACATCAACTTCAACACAAATAAAATCATAACCAGCTTTAAGGCAATCTGCTTGCCACATTTTTTTTCTAGTATTTCTGGATGAGTGTGTCACTATGACTCTATACCCAGCATCATGAAGTTTTTTGGCAACAATCTCACCAATACCACCCATCCCACCAGTTATCAAAGCTGTTTTAATCATTTTCTTTCCTTCCTTTAACATTGGTTTTTTTAAATACTAAATTTCCATTAAATTTTATTACGGTGATCATCATTCCAATTGAGATAATAAATAAACCTAAAATTGAACTTATTTCAGGGAATTCATTGAGAGTTAATGCAGATGTTATAGTCGCTAAAGCTGGAACAAGTGCTGCAAATACGGAACCACTTGTCGCACCTAATATTAATACTGATTGGCTGTAGAAAAAAAGAGCAATTATAGAAACAAATATTCCCTGATAAATTAATTGAGGTATTAATATATCTGGTGATATAAAAAAAATATCAAAGGACTTTTTATATAAATAAATGGGAAGATATAAAATAAGAGAATAAAAAGATACAATCATTGTTGCATAAAGTGGTGAGCTACAATAATGTTTTGAAACTACGGTGTATGCAGCCCACATTGCACCACCCAACAAGAAAAATAGGTATGAATATAAGCTTGATGTTCCAAATGAAATAAAACCTATTAATAGAACCCCAAATAAAATTATTGAGATACCAATATATTCATTTAAGTGTATCTTAGTTTTAAAAAATATAATACTTAATAGCAATGAAAAAGCAATCATACTTGATGGTGTCACGACTGCAAATTGTTCAACTGGTGCAAGTTTTAATCCTGAAGAAATCACATACATATAAGGTGCACCTAAACCTATAGTCATAATTATAATACTATGTAGAGGCACTTTTACCGGATTTTGACTCTTAAACTTAAAAAGTAAGTATGGAATAGCAATAAGACCAGATAAAAAAAACCTTATAAAAGTCATATCCCATTCATCAAAATTAGATTTAGCTACTCCAAATCTTGTCATGACTGGAAAGGCTGCCCAAATTATCGAAGCCATCAATCCATAAATAACTCCAATTAAATATTTATTTTTTAATGCCATATAAGTTCCTTTTATATCAACAATTTAATTGGTTAATGCGGAATTTTAAGGTTGTTTAATTGACTTAGTACTACATCATCAAACACTTTTGACTTCTTCGAAATACTACAGACCTGTACAATAATGGTTTCAGCTTCTGCACAAACACTATCGTTTTGGCATATTCTTTGTAGGAGAGTTACAGAGCTTTTGCCTACTGATTTTACTGCGGTAAATATTTCTATATAGCCTGGCCATAATATTTCTTTTTTATACTCTATGTTGAGCTTAGCAATGACAAACTCTGCTGTTTGAGGTTTGCTTATCTTGTTTGGATCATATAAAAGTTCCACACGTCCTGTTTCTAAGAAAGTTGAAAAATTAGAATTATTAACGTGGCCTTGACGATCAGTATCTGAGTATCTAATTTTCTCTTTTGAAGTAAGTGGAAATACATTATTTTCAATATTCATGGGGTCTTCCTTCTTTGAAAATAACATCTCACAGATAAAGTGAGATGTTACAATTTATCTATCTATTTATTTATGACCAATTTCAATTGAATTAACTGAACCTTTTTTTCGCAAATAAGCATATTCAATATCATTCAATAGCATTTGAGATCTTTTTAAATCTTTTGATGCATAACTTACACTTGTGAGAAAATGGGCAAGCTCTTCGTTATTAGCAAAGTCAGCTTCAATATCTACGCGATTTAAATCAAGATTTTTACGATCTTCTAATTGTTTTAAATATGTTTTATCGATTACTCGGAATGCTGCTCCAATTGATAGCCCCTTTGCATTTAAAACCTTATGCCACTCAAATGGTGGATTTATTAATACATCGCCTGGCTGTAGAGTAAAAGTGTCAGCTTCAAAATCTGCACCTGGTGCTTCTCGGCCACTACTTGAAGAGAACATCAAATCATAATCTTCATATTGATCACCGATTTCAGGTGGTCGAGTAGACCATTTTTTTTCACCGGCAACCATTACGAAAATATTAAGTGTTGGGAACATATGCCAGTCACTTCCAACTGCTCCATTAGAAGGCTCACCATATTCTTGTGTACTATTCCCAAGGAAAATGTGGCCTGTAACGACCCAATTAGGGACGTCAAACCATGAGTTACTGAAGATTGATTCCTTAACCTTATTAAAAGCAAGCTTTCCCCATGGATATGGATCTGAATATCCAGAAGATATCGTGCCAAGATGTGAATAAACATCAAGTTTTTTTGAGAATAAGTCATCTAGAAACTCTTTGCCCGTCCCGATCTTTCCAGTTACATAATTATAATCGGACTCCCCATCTTCACCACGCATCGTAACGGCAGAGTCACTTGATTTGGTACGCCACTGTAATTGTAAATCACCATCAATTTGCTGAAAGAACTCTTCAGTTTTTAATTTTGGATCTATTGGTGCTAATTTTCTGAATAAGGCAGGTTTTGTAAAACCTTCAGTAGCAGCCTCAAGCAACTCAAGTGTAATTTTGCCGTTATGAAAGTTATGATCTACAATGTTTAAATATTGATGTTTTTGATTGTCTAACATGTGCTTACAGTCCTTATTAAATAATCCATTAATTACTAGAATACTGTCAAGAATGATCTCTCAGATCATTCTTGACAGTATTGTCAAAGATTAATTTTTAGTCAAGAGGTAAATATGTCTGGAATCAGAAAGTTTGATGAACAGCAATTATTGGGAACAGTACTCGATCTATTTTGGAAAAATGGATGGCAAGCCACTTCTCTCAATGACATTTCAAAAGAGACTGGAATACAACGGGGGTCTCTTTACAATGCGTACAAAGGTAAAGATGAACTTTTCTTACTAGCTTATGATATTTATATTGAACGCTTTATAAAAAGCGTTGAAAGTAATATGGTAGGTGATACTCTTAAAGATATTATTAATGGCTTATTTAAAGCTGCTATAGATAATATGACGGGAGGTGAAAAACCTAAAGGTTGTTTAACAACAAAAATATTAATTGAAATAGATTTAACCAATGAATTAATTCAAGGTAAAATTTCTTCATTCGTTACAGATATGACAGAAATAATTACTCTTATACTTTCTAATCCTAAATTTGTTGATGAACTTAGATTACCTCCAAAAGATGCAGCAGAACTAATATTTACCTTTTTACGAGGTATTGCTGTAATGGAAAAACATCATAAGGACCCAAAAAAACTTCTATCAATATGTGATTCATTAGTATCAGTAATAGTTGTTGATATTTAAGAAAAAAGCTCTTTTAAAGGGCCTTTTTAATATAAAAAATAAATTAAAAATTAATAAATAAGAAATAAATATACATTAAACATCATTCATAAATTATTTTTACCCATTTTATTTAGTCTAGTCTTATTACTAGATTCGGAAATGGTGTACTGAGTCTATTTCAACTTCTCGATCGTAAGAAAGAACTATCAAATCGCTTAATCAAAGTAATAGAGTTTTTTAACTCATTACAAGCAAAAGAAATTAAATATACACACATTGCTGAACAACTAGGAGATAAAACTGTGGTTTAAGAAATAGGAGCGACTGGTATGGTACGAACAGGAATAAGTGGTAGTTTTATCCAGTAAATCGCAACCCAACACACCATCTTTCCACTTAAACGCTTTTTCGTGGCTTCTGATACATTCTTACTGGTATCAGACAACTGGAATGACTTACCAATTGTCTTAATCAAAACTTTGCCTAGTTTAGCCAGGAATGGAAACTCTACCCACTCCCCGACTTTAGGTGCTTCTGATTCAGCAACTAGAACCCGATTATTCTTATCAAAGCTATCTTTCGCCGTAGAAGGTTTCTCTCCTGATTTAAAACTTTCCAATACCTTCAAATAACGCTCATGCTGATCTGGATTATTTTCAAACATGAAAGTGCGTTTTTCCAGATTGGCGATTAAAGCTTCACATTTCTTGCCAGGCTCCGACTGTTCCAGTTCATCAATTTTCACACGCAGATCAAGCATCCAAAACTCAAACCGCAGCTTATCAAAGCCATATACGGAATACGGTATATGCTCACCCTTAAAGATGGCTTGTAAGTCGTTCAATGGGGCAATATTGGCAATATTGCTCTGCATGTTGTCTTGTAACGTAGCGAGTAGTGCAAGAATAGAATCCTTATGCTTGATCTTGAGTACGTTATCAAAGCGAATCAGCTCATTAATCTGGATGTAATTATCATCATTAAAACTGGCATCACATTCAAAGCGGGATAAAGGCTCAAAAACTGACACGCAGTTCTTATCACTCTTTAATAGCGTATATAGCTTGTCATGTCCTGTGATAGACACCAGAAAGCGGTCTGTCTGATCTACTACGATCATACCCCGGTGGGTAGTTCTGTTATTGTCGTTATTCATTTCCTGAGCAACCTTACACGAATGGTCGTGATACAAGGATATAAAAACCTGAATAAAATTACACCCCTAATAACGAAAAAAGAGAGCTTTTGCTCCCTTAGTTTATATCTGGCGTTTTATTTTTTAGCCTTGCCTTTGTAATAGGCTTCATAGTATGGCATCACTGTTGGAATCGTTTTTTGAATCTGCTCAATACGAGTAACCGGAGCCGGGTGTGTACTCAAGAATTGAGTAGCTTTACCTGTATTTCCTGTAGCTGCTGCCATCTTCTTCCAGACGTTTACCGCAGCATTTGGGTTATACCCTGCTCGTGCCATGATTTCTAAGCCAACCAGATCAGCTTCGGATTCATGTTTACGAGAGTTAGGAAGCGTTAAACCGTAGTTAGTCACAAGCTGCGCGATCTGCTGTTCACCACCCCCTAAACCGGCTGCTGCTGCGCCGTATTTAAGACCCAGATTAGTCACCATCTGCATGCTTGCACGTTCACGACCATGTTCACGTAGCGCGTGAGCCATTTCGTGACCGATGATTGCTGCCAATTCATCATCAGTTAATTTCAGCTTTTCGATAATGCCGGTATAAACGACGATTTTTCCACCCGCGACAGCGAAGGCATTAAGCTCGTCTGATTTGATGGTGTTCACTTCCCATTTCCACTGTGCACTATCTTCACGATACAGTTTTGCAAGCGGGATTAGGCGAGCAGTAACGCGGTTCACCTGAGAGTTAGTCACTACCTTTCGGCTTGACTTGGCAGTATTAATAATCTGGCTATAAGCCTGGACAGATTGCTCTTGGTAAATGGCAGCCGGCATTAAAAGGAACTGCTTACGCTCTGACCCCAAAGTACCTGTTTTAGTGGTACTAACACAGCCACCTAAAAGTGATGCAGACGCTAAAACCGTTGCTAACAAACCCAATTTCATCTTAACTTTCATGTTCTATTCTCAACCTATTAGTATTAAGTGGTATGTGTTTCATTTTAAAAAAGAAAGACCCTAGAAGATATTGTAAAAACGTCCTGTAAATGTCGCCATTGTGTACAAAAGCTAATATAAAACAATTACTTATGGCTTGATCTTTTTACTTTAGAAATAACGTAAACTACTGTTCATAGGGCGCAAAAAAAAAGACTTCAAGAGAGGTCTTTTTTAGTATCTGTAGAGTTCGCAGAAGTCGATGCAGGGGTTTTAACAATCACACCTTTAGCACGAGCCTTATCAGCTTTACGCGCAGCTTTAGCAGCTTCCTTAGCTTCTCGATCAGCATCTTGTTTTTTCTGCTTTTCGAGTTGTTTTTCCATTTTTTCTACGTCTGTACGAGTTTTAGCTATCATCTGTTCTAACGAAGCCGGCTGTAGAATCCAAAGTGAACCCATATAAACTGCGGTCCACAGCATCACAGACGACATAAGCCAAATCTCTTTTGAGTAAAACATCATTCCAGTAATAAACACAATGAATGCAGTTCCACTTAAAAAGAACGCTGAAATAATACTTGCTGCATTTGTGCGGGTGTTAAAAGCACCTTTCATTATCCAAACAATAACAGCCATGACCAGGAAGCCCATAATTAGACCGGAAGATACTGAGAAAATTAAGATTCCCATATCTACGTCTGGCATTTGCTGAAATCCATTCGGGTTGACTACACCGATTTGTTTTTCCACTTTGTTTTCTCGTACTTAGATATTAAATGTACTGAACAAGGCTGTTACCCATAACCTCTGCTTTGAACTTCATGATCAAACGTGTCAAAACAACTGGTTTAAGTTTTTCATTCTGGCGCACAAGCTCCAAACCATTCTCAGCAGAATCAAAAGTTTCTAACTGATGATTAAGCTGTAGGCTCTTATATTCACCTGAATTTAACAACCATTGCTCAAAACTTTTCAGCAAGGCATCACTATTAAGCTGAGTAGCCAGATAGAGTTGTGCCTTTTGAGCTGAAAGACTTAGTTCATTGATCAAGGCAATCATTTCATTTGCTTTGCCCATGTCCACGTTATTTAGCAATACAACTAGAGATTTATCCTCACGCTGCTTTAGCTGTGCATAATCATTGAACCGATCTGAATTTTTCGCGTACAAATATCGCATAAATTCAAAAATAGGCATAGGCTCAAACAAACCTTCTTTCGCATTAAAAAAGACGGTTGGAATATTGAATGCTTTATCATGTGCAGCTCTAGTCAAACCATCTGGTGTATAACGCACCACATCGAATGATTCTGCGGTTCTAAAAATGCTCATTTTTATCACCGTTATATCTATATTTAATTATTCTTGATTATCCTCGAAAACATGGCATAAGTCAATATATATATTCCTATGTATTTCAAGTATATACAAGAGTATTATCCCTTATAAAACAAGTTTCTAGCGATCAAAAACACCTTGCAAGAAATACAAAAATATACGTTTTTTTCTCTCCTTTTGATGTTGCCTTATGCCTTATTTTGATTTAAACTTTTTTTGTATATACAAACAGTCTTACGAATCTTAATTACTAATCAATAGATTCATTAATGACAATTGCAAGTCGAGCAAATTTATCGGCATGAGGAAACAGATATGACAGTTAAAGATGCTACAAACCCAAAGCCACGTAATCCTAAAACAAAACCTTATGAACCTAAATATGAAAAATCACGGAAGCAAAAGCCTGTGTCTTTTTCTCTCCTGGATGCAGTACAGGTACGTTTATTAGAGTTTATTGCTAAGTTTGAGTATGGGGTTTATTTCAAGAATATTCTGGCTCAACTAAATGATGCTGAACAACAACGTATTATTGAAGGTGATCTCAACACAATTCCAAGTGCATTGATTAAGCAGAACATCATTAACTCAAAAGGCAAAGTAAGTGATTATTTCACTGCTGTAGACGCTACTCGTGAGTTCGATCATAACGATCTGGCAAAACACTTAGCTGATGATGCCCTACTAAAAGAACTGGCGAACCGAAACTTAGCTCCAATAGCTGAACCTATACCTAGTTACGATACGCTTAATAACTATAGTGTACGTGGTGCACAACGATTAACGTCTATGACAATGGGTGCATCGTCTTTAGGTGGTATGCAAATGCCTGTAGTCAATGAAGAAGGGTTTGTAGAAGTAAGGAATGAAGATGGTACTGTTCGATTTATTGAAGCGGAACATTACGCTGACTTTGTTTCACAGCAATATGTTTAAAAATAAAGGGGCTTTAAAAGCCCCTTCAATATTTCCAGATTAGACAAGCTGCATAAAGTAGCCAGTTTCATCGTCTGATTGCCCGAAATCCTGTATATCAGTCACAGCATGTAGAATCTGCTGCTCATATCCAAAAGCGTTCAAAATCCCTGAGATTTTATTCAAAAGGAAGTAGTGTTTGTCACTGCTAGATTCATTTTCATCACTTGTTGCTTTAATGATCTCGTCAAAGGTTTCGATCTGTGAAACAAATTCCTCATTGTCTCTTTCAACAAACTTGATCTCACGATAGGTTTCAATCTTCAACTTTAACCGATAGAAGCTGAATACATCATTAAACCAATTAATCAAAGTGGCAGTATCAGAAACAAAATCAGCAACACTTTCATCTGCATGTGGTTGTAGCTGAATTTCTGAGTTAGTTACTATCTCAAAGAAAGAATTGGTTTGTTCTTCATCATGTGGCAAGTACAAGTCAAAGACCTTTCCTGGAGCATCAGAAAGCTCAACACGCAAGAATTGTTTTGGAGTGGTCTGAAAAAACTGGTTATATTCATCAGAATAAAGACCATCTTTTTCCAACTGTTCACGAGAACTACCTAGTACCGAAGCATCTTTCTTACTGGCTTCAATTACATCATCCGTAACATTGGTATGAAGCTCTTTGTCGAAGTTGCGGTGCAACTTTTCAAGACGATCTGGTAATTCGCTTAGTGGGGCCGTGAATAAAGTCTCAATATCGCTACCAAACATTGCCATAAGCTTGTCAGTGCCTACATTCACTGGAACCTTATCAAAGCCAGGCAAACCCACAATACGAGTGACCAGGCGTGTAGCTAAAGCCAGTGAATAGGACCATTCATTCCAAACATCAGGTGACACAATGAAATCTGCATCAGTAGATACTCTGATCTGCTTATCATCAATAGGTTCGAGTGAGGTGTTTAGAACCGGTAAAAATTCTATAGCTACTATAAGAGCAGCATCAGTGTGTAAGACATTCCCCGCAGGGCAAAGTATTCTCATTGTTCTATATCTCAATCGCGGCTAACAGCACAACTATATTTTAAACAAAATTCGTTACTTAAACCCATTTTAGAGTGTAACTTTAGGACATGCAAAGCCTGTTTAATAAAAATTTTCTACAAACTAATAGAAAATATATTAAGTGGCTTAATTACCTATTATATAAATCATCAAATTTATTTTATTCCAGGCATTTATAGATATTATTTCTTATATTATTACAGAACTATTGCGAGTGTATAAAAAACACCCAAAATATATTATATTTTTCTTGCTTTAATTTGAAAAAAAGACAATTATGTTACGCACTGCTTAGAGTTGCAGTCCTCTAAAAAGAGAACCAAAGGTGCTTCTAACACCCCAGACTTTAAGCATACAAAACACTAAATCTAGCGTACCTTTTAGGACGCGATAAACTGGTTGTAAAATAGTTATGGACGCAAAACACGCTATCAATGCGTGTGGTTATCTGTCGCTCTGGCAGTCAACTACATCATCTTTCTGCACCGCAGAAAAACCTCAATATGGCTTTTCTACAAGTCAAAATTTCACTTTAAATATCCAGTTAAAGGGTTTCATTACACCTTTAATGTCGGCTGCTTATTTCCTTCAAAAACCAAAAAAATACCTTTCAAATCATTTATTTAAGACCAAACCTTTCGCTATTACCATTTTTTTTAATTTTTAAAATTCCTACCCCATAGGGGATAGGGGGAAAATAGCCTAAGCAAAATTTACTGGTCACTTCAAATGATTTCATTACAAAACACTTACCGTCTAAACCACTACCCTACTCTACAAAATAATTGTGGCAGTAATCAGGGCGATTTCGTTTTATCCATCCTTGAATACCGCACTTTCCATCAAATTTTGAAGAAATTTGATGGAAAGTGGGAACCAAAAAGGGTTGCTGAGTTGCTTAGGCTATTCTGGTGTTTGGGGATAAAAAAGGGATTTAATAATCGGTCGTTTCAATTTTAAATTATAAGGTTCGGGATATTGCGATATTCATAAGGTGGAAATGAAGGTCAGTTAATTTTGATAATAAAATCTCACAGCTTTTTATTTTTTTTAGTATTTCATTATTAATTTGAATATTTAGTTTTTTATATTCTTCTATTATTATTTCTGTTTTCTTAGCACCATTAGAATCAAGAAAAAGCTCAATTGTATCCCTTGTTTCAACTAAACCAGTGCTCATTTCAGTATCACAAAACCCTGCGGTAATAATTTCAGTTGTTAATTTTTTCTTTAGCTGCATAAAGTGGGTGCAGATATGGGAATGGGTGTCGAAGTTTTCATATTGCTCAATTAGTTCACGGATATTGTAATAACACCTTTTTGAAGCCATTAACGTATCGTGTGATTTTTTTTTCCAGAACTGAGGGTCTGCAATATTTTGGGTTTCTAATTTTAATAAAAACTGATCTAACTCATTAAGAAAATCAATGTCGATTTTAATTTTCTTCAAAAGTAGTTTAATTGAAGGTGTATCATCAATACGATTAACCTCACCTTCCAGTAAAAAATATCGGTTCATATTACGCCTACGACCCTGTTTTTTTTTGATATTCTATTGAGTCAACCATAATACAAAATTGTACGGTGGTTTAATACATATTTATGCACGACTTGTTAAGCGTGTTCCTCCAAAGTATAGGTTCTAAGTGAATATTCAGAAAATGATTGCTTGGCTAAAATTTCTAGCCAAAAAATACTGTGTTAATGGTTTGAAAGGTATTTATGCTGAAAAGCTTGTTTCCGGTTATTTAAAACTCTTTTTTTCTCATTCTAAGCGTTTAAATAACGTCACCCTGCCCTACGGCTCCTATACTTCCCAGATCGACAATATTTTAATCAATGAATATGGGGTCTTTGTGATCGAGGTGAAAAACTATAAAGGTTTTATTACTGCCACCCAGAATCACGATAAATGGTTTGTACGGTACTCACCGCATAAAAACGCCAAAGTCTTTAAAATTAACTCTCCTTTCCATCAGAACATAGCTCACTGTAGAGCTGTAGCTTCGGTTTTACGTTTACCGCACTCGGAACCAGTTAATGTCGTATTCTTTACTAACCGGGCTGATATTAGCTTCGCTAACGGTGAATACTTCCCAAATATTTGTGTCGGTAGAGAAATAGTTGATTTTATAAAATCATTCTCTACTCCACGTTATACCCCAGAACAGGTTGAAGAATTTAGTCAGCTACTATCGTCGCACCGGCTGTCACCTTCACTATCAACAGATTTTTATCATGTGAACAACATTAAGAAGCGGATAACCGATCAGGAAGAAGCTCGCCAGGAACGTGAACGCCAGAAAATCCGCGATATTAACCGTGATGTACATGCAAAGGCTGATGCTAAAAGGTTGAACCATTTACGCGGTCAATATTCCCAATCTAAAGAAATACTACAGCCTAAAACTGACGTTCAGTTTCGTTGTGGACAACGCAATGAATAAGATCAGAAGGCTGATCTTATCCTGGATAAACAAATGGAATAAAATAGCACACTATGGCAATACGTTTAATCTACACACGCATAATCCTGACCAAGAAAAAAACCCGCATTAATGCGGGTTTTTTTCTGCTCTGGTGAGCTTAGTAGATGATATTAATGGCAGCCTTTTTCAAATCATCAAAAACGATTTTTTCAGCTTCATCAGCAGAGTTAGCTTTAATGGTATATACCTGATTCCAAGCAAAACCCAAGCCGTTTTCAGCCAATTCGTTTTCAAATGTACCATTTACGGTCACGAACCACTCTCCACCTGGCGCGACACGAGTATGGACACTGTTTTCAAAAGGTGCATATAAGCTTTTATCGTTATCGCCTTTCGCTACTTTAATCAGAGTTTTGATATCTGTTTCTTCACTACGAGCAATAAACTCCGGCTTTTCTGAAATCGTAACTTCACCGGCATAAAGGTTTGCATACATAATATTTTTACTCACAAACTCGTAATACAATATAATTCATTTGTATCATCAAAACATGGCATTAGTCAATATTATAAAAGACTGAATGAATCAGTCCTTTAGTTGAGTTTTTTTAATTAAAAATTCTTAATTCTTACATGCTTATTCGCATTAAGACAATACTGTAATACCGATGATATGTAGTGGCATGAGACAGAAGATCATCTTTTAATTTTAGTATTGAATCTACGGCGTTTTGATCATCATTTTTTTTTGCAGATAATATCATTCTATCCAAAATTTTATTCAAACCATTATGCTGTGTATCAAGTTGAACAATATTGGCGTTTAACTCATGGATTATTTGTCTGGTTGCTTCTGCTGATTGTGCTTCCTGGTGAACATTCGCAAGACCGGCATCAACAATTTTTGCAATTGGGTGAACAATCAAACCTAGCACAATGATATTGACTACAAAAAGAATCATGGTTGTAATTGTGATCGGTAGAATCCAGTCAAAGACCATATTGTTATGTTTACTTGCATGGATAGCAGAAGCCAGGTCCGTCATTGGTGGGAATAATTTGCCAAAGTCGAATATCCCTGCATAAACAATTAGAGCTGCTGTCACCAGGCAGATCAAAAGCGAACATAAGATTCGTTTCACTAGATTTCGTTTAGTACGGCTCTCTACTAAGAGCTGTAGTTTCTCAATCTGAATATTATGACGGCGTTCATGCAGCTCTTTGACATTCTCAAGGTTCTGGATATCCCCTTTCAAAAAATCATTAACCGTTGTGTAGCGTCTTTTTAATTCATCGACAAGAGCATTAGCTTGAGAACTATTAAATTTTTGATCAGCCATAACCTTAGTAGTCCTCACGGTTCAAGTATGCTTCACGACCACGATAGTTCAGTTTCAGGAAATACGCGATAAAGAACAGAACACCACCGGTTGCAATCACAAAGAAATCTTTTACTGCATCCAGACGACGACCTAAGATCAGGTCTGCTTGACGATTAGCAACACAATCCTGGAACTGTTTAATATTGCTCATACTGGTTTGACAGAACTCGGCAAGCTGACGCATATACACAGGATTCTTCACATAGAAGTAGTTTTGCATACTTGAGATAGTGGTGAAGTCATTAAATAGGTTCCACGCTCCCAAAAAAATCATAATCGCAGCAATCACCATACCGATTCGGAAGTAACTCTCTGCTGACTCATCATCTGTTAGGGCTAACAACTTGTAGATTTTAAGCTGCATACCGAAGAAACGATCTTCATGGTCATGGCGTTGGTGATACCCGGTATTTTCACCTAATAGGTTTTCATCATCGGAATACACAAGATCATCTTCTGCTTGTTTGGCAGCTACAGGAGTTGGAGCCGGAACAGGCGTTTGAAGTTGAGCAAGCGGAGCCGGTTCAATATTCACTTGCGCTGCTGATGGTGTTACAGGTTCTTGAGCAGTTTTAGCAACTTCAATCGTTTGCGGTTGTTCCGGTGGAATGACTTGTGCATATTTAGCACCCATATTGAATAGGAAGCTTGATTTCGCTTCTTCTAGTACGGGAGCGACTTCTTCTACGGCGTTATTTTCCTGTGGAGTTTCCTCTACAGGCTGAATAGCCATAAAGTCGAGCTGCTTATTCACCAGATTACCGATCTGTTCTTCTACTTCATTTCGGGCTTGAGTAATGGTGTGCTTAATATCTTCTGGATAATGAAGTTCGAGGTACTTAAAAATGATGCTTTCTAATTCATTTTGCATCTGCGGTGAAACACTACCATGCAATGTAGCTTCACGAATTTCAGCACTCATATTTTGGACAACGTAATCTTGGATTTCTTTACGTTTTTCAGGGCTAAAAGACCTGATTAGGTTTTGGATATTCGCATTCATAAATTAGTTTTTTAAAAACCCTGGACAAGTGGTTTATTTTTTCAATTATAACAGTATTCAAATAAAGCTCGTCATATATTGATCAATTTATTGACTATTTTGCTTCTCATTAGTTTGGTTTTCTGTATATACAGAAAAAGATCACACAGTATTCAATTGATAGAATCTGATTATTCAGGCATAATATCTACATCAGCTTCTAAGTGTCTTAGCAAATCCATTTAGTTGCAGAGCAATACCCATAAAAAAAGAAGTCTATGACTTCTTTTTTTTTGCCTGAAATTTCTTATGAGCAAGTAACGCCTGGTGCTTGCTGACCTACAGCTATAAAGTTCCCACGCCCTTGAGCGATCTTGAAGTTTTCAGCTAAAGCCTGATCGCGTAAAAGAATACCCTGCATTTGAGCAATCACATTACCGGCTCCTGTACGAGCAGCACAAGTAACCGCAGTATTGTAGGTTTGCTGAATACTAGCTACGTTCATGTTCTTAGGGTCAGAGATCATTTGAGATACGGCAGCGATATAAGAAAAGCCGTAATTCTTTTGAGTGTTATTCAAAGACGGCGTATTCAATAGACTTACAGCATTAGGCATAGCGTTTTGGATTGCACGAGAAACAATTTCCTGGTTTGCGGTTTCATTCGCCACCTGGTTATTTTGATGTTGCTGCTGTGGGTTATATACCTGAGGTTTATGATTCTGGGTTTTAGGTGGTGGTGTCACCTGACCTTGATGTTGAGGTTGTTGTGGGTGATATTCCCCCGGTGCGATCTGAGGACGCGGTTGTACCGGAGCCGGATGTGTTTGGCTTGGTAAAGTTTGAACCTGAGTATGACCTTCTGCCTGAGCTAATGTTGAACCAGTTGCAACTTGAGCCTGTGAAGCCTGTTCAATTTGTGGAGCTTGAGCAGCTTGTGTTGATTGTGTTGATGACGCTGCTTGTGAAGGTTTCTTTGCTATCCAACTACTCATATCAGCCGATACGTTAGTGGTTATAGCAAAAGTTGAAATTGCGCTAACAGCTACAAATAACTTTTTCATTTTAGTATTCCAATTTAACTAATTTGGATTGTGTATATAAAGCCAAGTAATTTTAAGCAGTTTTGGTGTTTTGGGATAGGTAAATTACAGGCGAAAAAAAAGGAACAATTAACTTGTCCCTTTTTCCCGGCTTAACACCTTTTGAAAAACCCCCTGGAGGGATGATTTTCAAATACTTCTTACCCACTTTTGGGATGTGATTAACACTCTTTGAAGTAATAATTGCCTACCCACCTAAGGGAATATTGGGCTAGTGCCGTTTCAAATCATTTTTTGATTTATAACGGTAACTGCTTTCTATTATGCACAATAAATGTTTATTTTCCACCTCTAAAACAATAAAAATTTAAAAAAAAGCCCATAAATCAGGCGAGTTATGGGCTATTTTTTATTTAACGAAATTTGCCGTAACTTGTACATTTTTCAGCAATGATTTTGGAAATAGTTTCTATATTAAAATTCTCTTTTTTCAGCAGCTTTTGGAGTTTTTCAATATCGTCATTGGCTTTTAGATAAAACCCTTCCTTTTGATTAAAACCGATCACACCAATATGTTTACGAGTTACATCAAATAGGGTTTCGCTATATATATCCCACTCAAATTCGATCTGACCATAACCCTGCCCGACCTTTCCACCAATAGGATGTTTGGATGCAGTGAATATAGACCAGACAAAAAATATAAAGTCTTTTTCAGAAGGATTATTTAGACGCATGGAGTGTTTAAGCACTACATTTTCGGCTAATGCCACTGTGTTATTTACTTTACGATGTGGACCTACACCTCTCTCGGCTTTTTCTAACTCACTCATTTTCGTTTCAAGACTTTTAATCGACTTTTGAATGAGTTTTTCTAGGTTTGGGTCAATGTCTGGCTTATTGAGTTTGGCTTGTAGAGCCTTAATCTCATTTTTGGTATCGCTCTTAATATCAGCCGATGCCACTTTCGCCAGTAATATTGAATCCAGTTCTGAAATTGTAGATGGGTCGATCTGTTGAAGTACATGCGGGTCGCTTTTCAGGATATTGGTACTACTTGAGCTGCCAATCTGAATCACGGCATCCTTCTTATTCGCTACGGCGTTATTCACGACCAGACGACCACCAGAAAGCCAACGTCCAAATACTGCAAAAAATGGATTCTGTTCTTTGAGATTACGGTTAATTTTCTTACGTTCCATCTGGGAAACTTTAGAAAGCTGATTGTGCACATCCAGACCTAAGCCCATAAAGTGATGTTCTGCCACATCGAAACTTTGCCCCTGGTGATTTGCCATAGCAGCAATTGCATTATGGACAGAGTGACGCAGCCAACCACGAATTGTTGAGCTTTGGATGATCGGCAGACCTTCCATGCTGTGCGGGAACACATTGTTCTTATTCGGGAGCTGCACAGTGAACGGTGTAACTGTCGTGATATTGCCTTCAAAACTTAAAATAGTGTTCATTTGCCAAATCCTTTTTTATTGCCTTTCTTCTTCACGTTGTTGAATGGGAGTGTATAGATCAATCGTTTCGGGATAATCACAGACGACTTGGATTGGGTATGGTATGGCGGTGAATAACGACCATAATCTTTATAACCATCCACTCGTTTGATCTGATCTGGTGTTAATCCGATATCTTTGACGACACGCATTAAACGACCATCAGAAATTACACTCTGGTCACGTTTAAGCTGAACAAAAGAGATCGAAGCGATTTCTCCAAACCCGGTATTGGTTAAACGACCAACGCCATGAATTTTCTTTAATAGAGCTTCGGCTTTCTCTTTGTCACAGGTGGCATTAAAAAATGCAGTTTTGGTAGCAATGGCATGAACTGATGCCATTTTGGTTTCACCCATTACTTTGTCATTGGTCCAGGCTTGCATATCCATGAGATTATCAATCATGGTGTCTGACTTGGACGTAACACCGCAACGAATGTATTTAGGCTTATCCTGAAAATACATAGCTGAACACAGATAAGTATCATCTTGCTTTTCTAAAACGGTATCCAGGATATCCAGAATTTCGTCATCGTTATCTATGAACTCACTTAGGAACCAGTAGAACAATGAATCCAGATGCAAAGGAAATTTGCCAGGAACAATGGGTGTCCTCATGGTGAGTGCAATACGGTATGGTTGGAACATACTCACCTCCTAAGTCTTATGACTTTAATTTCTCGATACGCAACATGCCAAAGCCCCACGTTTTACGACGACCAATTCCATTCTGGTAAGCGGTCAATAAAAGCTGTGGGTCGGTAACGGTTGCAGTGACACGAACTTCGTAGCTGAGAAGCGTTAAAGTCTGCCTGTTCTTGCGGAAGTAAATAGTTCGATTTTCGTTTTCAGTAAATTCGACCCTATCAAACTCAATACCGGTAGTTGAAAGCATGCGGGTGGCATACTCAAGCTTTTCGATATCGGAAAGGTACTTGCGGGGTAAAACCTCATATTCACCAAGTTCATTTTTTTTGAATGATCGACGGCGTTCATACACCGCAGGGAAATTAACGACAATTTCTACCTGGTCCAAAGGTTTCAGCTCAAAATAGGATTCTTTGTAATGCAGAGTGTTTGGCTTACAGCTCAGACGCGCAAAAATATAATCATCCAGTTCGACAAACTGGACCTTACGCTCTGAGATATTTTTTTCATCGGTAGGCTTGGTGAGCCATTTATTGACAGAGTTCTTTTTGTTCAGCTCGGCTGATTCAATCAGGCTATCTTGAACAAGAACCTTAAATAAGCTTTCGTGTGCATAGCAAACCTTCCCGCGCTGTTTTCTGAACGCGATTAGAAATGCTGAGAACACACATCCTTGCAGAATATTGTTCATCAAAAAAGACCATTTTTAAAACAAGCTGATTCTTTTCCACATCAGGCTTGCCGTCACATCACTGACGATTATTCTGTAAATGGGTATGCTACGCATTGCCCTCTAAGAGAATAAAATTCCTTCATAGAAACTTTCTTCTCAGTTTTGACCGCTTCGGCTAATTGCACGAATAGACCTCTCGTAAACATACGCTGTTCTGGTGAAATCTCAGAAGATTCAAAAAGAATCTCGGCTGTTTTCTCTACCATAAAGGCGTAAACAGAAGCCTGGTCATTACGCTGTTTGTAGGTTCCGTGGAACTTGAACAACGTCTGGAACACAATATTTAACTTTTCACGATACAAGTCAATATATTTTACATTTCTGCTTTGGAATTGCTTGTTGTCGTGTTCAATGATGTTAAGAATCGCTGTTAGATTGAACAAATCATAGAACAATGAATTGGCATCAGACTGATGATCGTCATTCATGTGTTCCAGATAATCATTCACCCAAACATAGTGATCTGTATTGCCGTTTACCGGCTGCAAGTGCTCAACCAGATTGTCACTATTGATGATGAACGTCTCTAAACCTTCCAGATCAAAATCATCACGGTTTATTTCCATGCTGACTTCATTCTCGCTATACGCTTCCCACTGAGCATCTTCAACTACAGGAGGTGGTGCAGAGAAGTTTGCCGGCGCATCAATGCGGTAATCAGTTTCCAGATTTTCAGCCTGTTCAGCCGTTGCCTGAGCAACTTCGTCTGCCATTCGGTCAGCATCCGAAAGAATATGCTCTTTAGGAAATACGATTACATTGTTTTTCGATACTGGAACTGGTGGTTCCAATGATTCAGGTGGAACCACTTGGGTATTTTCTTCTACTAAATCTGTATCCGTCTGACCCTTAGCTTCTTTCGCTTTTAGTTTCTCAGCTTCAATTTTTGCATTGTACTCGTCCAAAAGTTTTTTCTCTTTTGCAGAGAGCTTAGGCATCGTAACTTTAGATGGGTCTTTAGGTGGACGACCACGTTTTTTAGAGTGGACAATCTGAGCTGCCGGGCTTGAGAAAATCTTGGTTGCAGATTCACCTACAACAACCTTCTTCACCAGACGCGAATGTGAGCTGTAAGGATTTTCAATAAACATGGATGCTGCCAGTTCTTGCCAGTATTTTTGTAGGTCATCAGACAAGAATCGGCTGATCTGGGTTTCAACAGTCAAGTGGTCATATTTTTTAGAAAGACCAACTTTCTTTTGAGCACCAATAAACTTGCTATAGGCTGCATCAATACGAGCGCAAAGCTGCTCCACTGTACAGTAACGAATACAGCTAAAGATCAGCCAGTCATTTTTGAAGTTGCTGACATTGGTGGTCGCTTTGATGTGCTTCAAGATGGCTTTATGTGAATCAAGGAATGACCGCTTGATCACCACGTTAAATTTGATTAGTTTTTTCTTCAAACCACCTGGGGTTTTGATAGAACGTGTAGAAATATCTACGCTGTATTCGCAACCCGGCGTTTTACTCAGGTCGGCAACAACTTTACGGATTTTATCTCGGACAAAGTGAGCATCATTATCGGCATAGTGCGAATCCTGGATTACGCCCATAAACCGCTTGAGGTCATCTAATGAGTATTCAAAACTTGAGTGCTCACGCAAGACCGAATTGTTATAAATATTCGACTTGATAAACAGGTACATTTGGCGAAGGTTGTTACGTTGTGGCAAGAAATGTAAGAAGTGCCAGTCAATGCGCGTGTATGGCATGATCTGTCTGAGTTTACCGCCATCTTTCATTTCGCTCATTAGCATCAACAGCAATTTACGAAACTCTGCGCCAATCGTAAAACCTAAAAATTCTTTCTTGTCATGCTGCCAGTAGAAACAGTTTTCAAAAGCGTTAATTTCTACAGAATGTTCATCAAGGTCTTTCTCTTGACCCACAAAGGTTGTCAAAAGATTGATCTGCTCGCCTTTTACCTTATCCGTCTCACGGTTGAAGTATAAACGGAAGCAGAAAGTACGCAGTTCACTGGTAGCGCGACCAAATTTATCAGCTTCAAAGTCCTCAGAAATAGACCCGAAGTTCAATAGGGTGCGAACAAGTTGATATGGTAGGAAGAAGTAATTTTTTTCTACTGGATTTGTAGCAATGACCGCCTTAACCGCATCACTTGTAGGCGCGTGATCTTTTAAAGTTTTGGCTAATTTGTCAGTGTAGTTTTCAATCTGGTGATAGACTTGCGCAATCATAGCCACAACTAACGGTAGGCTATCTTGTTTTAATTGCTGAAAGCTATTGAGAACAATATTCGGTACAGAGATCGCAGCCTTGTCAAACTGTTTAGCGGATTCTTGATTTGATTTGAGACGCTGATTCAGCAAAAGAGGATTTTGCTCATAAACGGTCTGGAAAGCATAAGTATGAACGCTCTCCAAAGATAAGACTTTCTTTTGTTCTGCATTGGCAATCTCAGAAGCCACTCGTTCTAAATCTAAAACGACTTCTTGAGGTTTAGCTTCTGCAAGACCGCGTACTACAGCTTGCTTTAACATAATTATTTCCTGACCCGGATTCTCTCAGTAGACCATTAAGTAGGTGTCCAGCCCACAAAACGTCTTTTTTAACTAAGATCGCCAGATATATTCACACATACGATATTTCATAAAATAGAGATGATTTCACATGCGCTAGACCAGTCGCAATGTAGTTACTTTCTCTCAATTTCTTACGATGTTCTTACATCACGGATAGTTATAGCAAATAAAAAATAAAAAGTGGAGTAGGAAATATATAAAAAACTCCATTTTCCATCGAAAAATATGGGTTTTTACAAAAATATTGCTGTTTTGAGTGATTTGTATATACAGAATAAAAAAAGGCGGGAATCCCCACCTCTTATTTTCAAATCTGGATTAAGCAGTAGCGACTACCGAAGCATCAATGTCGAGCATGCTGTTTTGACCACCAACCACGTATTGAGAACGCGCAATATTGCGGATTTTTTCAATGTCTTGCGGGTTTGAATAGCTCTTTTGGGTATTTTCCACCAGGACACGGTAAAGTGTTTGTTGGAAATCTGGGTCCATACCACAAAAGCTACTAGCCAATGTCATAGCAAACTTCATTTCACCGCTTGTATATTGGCGTGTGCTCAAGGCATTAAACGTGCGGTAGAAACGAAACGGTAAACGTCGAACTTCATGCACGATTGATACTTTAAGAAGAGCTTTTAAAACTACTTCATAAGTATCTTTAGACATTTGCAGACCGGTTGCTTGGCACATTTCATCCCAAGTAAATTCGTTGTAGTTAGATTCATTGTCTAACATGCGTTGATACAGGTAGTTCCAGATCACAACACTCTCAAGGTATTTAAAACCCCGAATAACGTAATCTCTACCGTTGATCTTACAACGAATATCTTTTTTGACTTGCACATTGTCCACGCTGTACGCATTTGACAGTTCATAAGGTGAAGCAAGTGGGCTTTGTTCTCCCCCCGCTCCGTAGCTACTACTAGATGCTGCAAGGGAAGAAAACAACATAAGTTGTGTCATGTTCTTTTCCTGTTTCCTGTCTGTAAAGACAGTTGATCTGCCTAATTGTTTTTATAATACTAAAATTAAACTAAAAAAACAATTTTGTTAAAATAATTTTGTAACTAACAAATAAGTGTAAAACCATACAAATCAATAACTTAAATAATTCATAAAACCAATAATACTAAATTTCCGATATATTACTAAATAAATACACAAAAATAGGCGTGTTTAGAATAAAAGCTCTTAAATAAAACTACTATTTAAAATAGTTTTCTTTTCATGTATTAATAATACGTTTTCAAATTTAAAGCCCATAGAGTTATCCACAAAAATAAATTTAAAATCATATTTATATATACTTTTAAATTTATATGTATATCGACTGAAAGAGTGGCTTGAGAAAAATAGTGTAGTGCATTTTGCTATGTAAAACATTAACTTATAAGTGTTTTGGAGTAGAGGGCTTATCCACAGGAATTTACAAGCCTTCACTCCAAAATTAGCAAGCCTTCACTCCAAAAGAGTGTTCTAAGCCTTGTCTGATAAGGGTTTAAGCATTGCATGAATTAAATTTGAATTATTTGAATGATCATGTAAAAAGGCTCGATAATTAAGGTGTATGATCTGGCTTCTAGCCCAAGTATTTTCGCGCTATTCACGCTTTTTCAACAACTTAGAAATTCTGTGGATAAGTATGCTGATATAAACTCAAAATGGAGCAGAGGGTTTGCAAATTTAAGCCAAAACTACGGTGTTATGAAAAACCATAAAAAACCCTCTTCTCCATTTTTTCAGAGCCTTCTCTCCAAAAAATCATCATAAGGCTTGATATACGTGGATTACAGATCGAACAAAGATACATAAATCATATAGGGTGTATAAATGATAGTGAGAAGTTGATGAAATATTTGTCACTCTTTTTTTATTATTCAAATAAACAAATCAAACTAACAAATAAATAATCTGGTTTATATAATATCAAATCTAAATATTAATATAAACACATTAATCAATATTAATGAAAGAATTAATAATATCTCTATTATAACCAAGTTTATATATTTACGAGATAGTCTCTCTAACTGACAAGTTCAAATACCGCAGTTTGTTTTTCAGAAGGTACAGTAAACATATTCACTATCAATTAGACCAACAATGCTTGTAACCCTATCAACAGCAGCTTTTCCTTTGTGAAATGTTTTTACTGTTATAAATCAAAAAATGAATGAGCTTATTTTGACTACCCTTCCCTCTTTTAAATCTATGCTCTTTCTCTTTAAAACAAAGCTTTTCTATAATTTTTCATAAATTGAGTTTTTCCGCTAAATCCTGTATTTTTAAACGGCGTAAGCATGTTGAGTATTTAACCAACACCCACTGAAAAATAAAAAATTTCAGCTCACTGTTTTGAATGCTGAAATGAGGTTTAACCTATGGCTAAGAATGATTTTGTAAAACCTCTTGATCATCGTAAGTCTGAAATACAACGTCTGATTGTCAGCGTGAATGAGTTTTATAAACACGATGGCGACGATGTGACTTATGTGCACGGTATTGAGGTTCGCACCAAAACCCCTGTTCGTATTCGCTTATCCTCTCTGGAAGAACTTAGTGAGAATAACAACAAACTCAAAAGCACCTACTTTGGCAACAAGACCCCAGAAGAACAGATGGACTTAGTTCGTGGTCGCCGATCTCGTCAAAGTATGGAACGTCTTTCAAACAATGATTCTGTTGGTATTCGGAATGCCGAATTTCCTGACCGTGGACGTATTCTGGCATTTGATAAATGCCGTTTGAAGGAAGATGAAAACTTAGGGAAATACATGGCATTTACGGCTGACCGCGTGAATGAAATGTCTGGTGAACTGAGTGCTCAGGTCGTACATGGTTTGACTACCGTTAAAATGCAGCCATACATGAAGAATGGTGAAAAGCATCTTTACGCATCAGCGATCATTCTCGATAACGCCCACCGTTTACAGGCTCCTGATTCTTTAAAACTAGAACCGGCTCAAGCCCAAGCTGTTGCAGTTCAAAACTTGCAAGCCTTGTTATCAGGTTTGAATAATAAATCTGAATCTCAAGACGTAAAAATGCCTTTTGCTCGTCTGAATATCCGAAACATGGAAACTGGCAAGGTTCAAGGTTCGTTCCCCCTACTCCCCTCTCTGGAAACAGCAAAGCATGAGGACGTAGTTCAGGACCATAAGCCTGATACGATGCAAAAATACAAAGGAACCTCGAAAGAAGCTAAAAAAACTACAGTCAGCTATAAGGTTGCTGCTGACCCACAGGATAGTATTGCTGATCTATTGGCATGTAAGGACTACACAAGCCAACAGTTCATTGAGAAGTACGGAAACAACGCGACTTTTGCTCAACTTGAAAGCAATACGGATATGCGCTCTGCGTACCGTAATGTGCTTAAACAGGATGTAGCACGTATCATTGTTTCATCACTGATCGGTGCTAAATCTATTCCTACGGTCACAACTCAGCAGTTGAACCCACATGAGCACAAATCACTGCGGAACCTATATGCAGGTCTAAAAAACGGCAACTACACTGCTGAACTGTTCTCTGGTCAAACAATTAACCTGGGTTCTCGTTATACAGAGACGTTTGCAACCAAGTATCTGAACGACAATGCACCGCAATCTTCATTCCGTGATATTACCAATACCAAAGTGGACTTTGTTCGCGGTAAAGGAATTGATGGTATTGAAGAGCCAGATCGTAAACCTCGTGGCGGTAATTTCCACAAGCTAACTTATGATTTTATTCTTAATGCAGATGACAATGCCTTGAACCTGGTAACAAGCTATGCGAAGCCAGTGTTTACCCCGGCGTATGTCGCAGTACAGCCGTTGTCAAAACTTTCAACTGACAACCTGATTGCGGTCAACATTGAAACTCAAGAATTGGCTCGTTCTCATGCTATGAAAAAATCTCTGGCAATGAGCGATCTGACAGTTGAGTTCGTCAATGAGCATAAAACCAATGTTTATCGCCCTTCAAATCTGAATGAATTTGAATACGACAAACTTGAAAACGTCAAAGACCTGTATCTGGCTCAACGTCAAGCAGCAGAAGTTCAACGCGAAATGTCGAATGATGTAAAAGCTCCGGCGGTTCCAAGCCTGAATGACACACTTCAAATGCAGCGTGAAAAGGAAAAACAATCCCAAAACCAAGTGCAGCACGACGATTCGCCTATGCACTCGATTTAACTGTTAAAAATGAAGAAATTGTGCTAAAAAATGAAGCTGTATTTTTTCGGAAGTACAGCTTTTTTTACGTGCCGTGAGCCGTATTTGAGATAGAGATAAAAATGACGACTGAATCCGAAGTTAAAATGAAGTGGATTGATATGTCGAGCGCGGGAATTTATCTGTTCCCTCAGACGCTTGCCAATCAGAAAAAAGTTCTACTTCTCCTTGATTGCAATAAAATTCTATCTGCTGAAAGCCTTGCTACTTATGGGTTTGAGCGCGTTTATATAGAAAACCAAGACCAATTAACTGAACGCCTGTATATGCGGGATAAGAGTTCTGGAAGTATTCAACCTAATATCTTCGTCAAGGTCGGTGTATCGCATCAGATTATCCGTATCATCAGCGCAAGTCAGGAATATCTCACTGAACAGTTCACTACACAGTTCTCACGCTATACAAAATTTAGCCTATCCCAATTACTGAATACTAAGACCCCGCTTGGGCGTAACAGTCTGGGCGATATGGTTTACGCATCACCATTTGGTCGTTTTGCGGTGAATGAAGAAACCGGTACGATCTCAGTTGAAAAACGCGATATCAAAGGGAATATCATCAGTGACCCTCGCTTCTTACGTGCCAAATTGCGCGGTGAAGTGTATAGCTGCATTCAGGGATTCTTAGACTACAAAATCGAGCAGAAGAAGAACATCAGTAATGCTGATCTGGTGAGCTATACAGCTTTAATCACCCAGAAAGGCAATGCGTCTTTCGATGTTTCTCAAGTAACGTCTACTCAATTGGACTTGGTGCAAGATGCCCTGGAAATGGCGGTCGTTGCCAAGTATTCCATCCTTGATATGACTTCAAAAGAACATTTCGATGTTGCAGTACAGGTCTTTGAACAACTGCCAATTCGTAATCTAACGAATAACGTGGTGTTGAGCCTACAACAGATTACTACCCCGCTCCCTCTGGCTTTCATTGGTCAACGCCTGTTGGTTGATCAAGAGCAGCTTGAGGACCCTGATACTCAATTTTCTTTACTGGAACCTAGTCTGGGGCATGCAAGTCTTGTTGCCATGCTTTCAGCGCATAAGAACATAGATATTTTCGGTTTTGAGATTGATAACCACCGTTTGTCTCGTCTGCAAAAAACCGACCTGATCAAATCCATCCAGGTGTATTCGGGCGATTCCAAAGAAATCAATTTTATTGAGCATAACGGTTCCAAGCTATTTGACTTCGTAATCTCGAATCTGCCATGTGACCGTATTGAACGTACTGAGATTGGTAGACTACGCAGCCACCCGAATGAAACCTTCAAAACAACTCGCCTAGATTATTTGTTGCTGTTCCGGGCTTTGACAAGCCGTGAAGATGAAGGACGTTCTGTATTCTTCTTCTCGACTGACGCACCAATCAGCCACGGCGAGATTAAGGCATCAACTCAACTGATGCTGTACTACCTGTATGAGAACTATCATGTTGATGACTTGGTAGAAGTCAGTGGCGAGCTATATGCGCGTCAGGGCGCAAAGTACAACATCCGTATTCTGGTTGTTGGAAAGAAACGTGATGTACCAATCGCTGACCGTGATCTGTTAATTAAACTGGTTCCTACTCAGCTTAAATTCTTCAACGACTATCAAGACCTATGGCTGTGGTCTAGCCGTCTGATTGAAAAACGCTATGGTGAAGAAGAATTTGATCTGACCAAAGCCAAACAGATCAATGTCTACGGCGATTCAGAGACGAATCAAAACTTTAATGATCGCTATGTCCATGATCTCAATGATGATGAATCATTGGAACAAGTCGCTACCATCACACCGATTATTAGCCCAGATCAGCGCGAGATCGAGGATTACGACGATTCAACGCTACAAAACATCATGGGTAATGATGCCGAAGAAGCTGCTGCACAACAGGCGATTCAACCTAAGAATCAACCTGAGAAGGTTATCCCGGATGTATTCGCAACTGACGATCTCGATGACGATATTGACTTACTGGCAGACAAGGACGATGAAGCTAATGGATTTGCTGTAGGTAAAACATCACGCGAAGATGCGTTTGATACGATTGCTGCCACAGAAGAAAAACCGGTTGAGAAAACTGGTAATCCGTTCTTTGATGAAGAAACGGATGAAACTGATGGGCCAGGCGAGGACTTCAAATTTGAAGATGACGATGCTCCACCACCGGACGACGACTTTGACCCTGCTGCACTAGATAATGACTTTGACCCTGCTGATCTAAAAGGACCAGGGGAATCAACTGGTACTGGTGGTTTTGGCTCCGGCTCCACAGATAAGCAATTTTCTTATACTGAATCTCTGGATGATCAAGAGGACAAAGAAGAGAGCATTTCTACAGCGAAAGAAAGCACATCAACAGGCTCTACATCAACTGTAGTTGGCTCTTCTACAGTGATAGTCGTTGAAGAAGATGGTGAAGCGACTGAAACTGCTGCGGAACCTACCGAAGAATCAACTCCGGCTATCCCTGTATTCGGTTTTGATGAAGAAGAAATTGATCTGGAAGCGTTAGAGACCAGTGAAGTCACAGAGGAAATTGTAGAAGAATCTCCTACGACTGAATTGTTCACTGAGGAAACTGAAACTACTGCTGAAACCACGGATACAGAGGACAAACCGGAAGCTGAACCGGAAGCTGAGACAGACGATAAATCAACTGTAATTGAGACGGATAAAGAAATTGTCCGTGTCGTGGGTGATACCAACAAGCCAAGCTCTACGATCATCAAGTCTCTGGATGAAGCGGTACTGTACGAAGAAAACAACTACCAACAGAAATACATTTCAGAATCACGAGTATCTGAAACTATTTCAATGATTCCGAAAAACTTGGCTCCATCATTCTATCGAGCGCGTGATGCCCTGGTTGAATATCTGGAATTATCAACTCAGTCTGAAATTCAAGAAACCCTGACTGATGAAACTGGTACTGAACGTATTTTTGTTGGCTCCAACCGTTTCTACAACAAAGACTTTGCTGAATACGTTGAACGCACAAACTTCCAAAGCATGATTGATGCTTATGTCGGGTACATGCTGCAATACGAGTCTCACGAAGAACTTGCTGAATGCTTCGCGTGTGAACAGGTAGATGCACTGGCACTGGCTATTTCACAACATAAGTCTAACCGTGCGATCTGGATTGGCGACCAAACCGGTTTAGGTAAAGGTCGTGTAGCTGCGGGTCTATTACGGTATGCGAAACTGCAAGGTCTACGCCCTGCCTTCTTCACACTGAATGCTCAGTTGTTTGGTGATATCTGGCGCGATATTACAGCGATCAAGGCTGACAAGCTGTTTACTAATCCATTTATTTTTAATGCAAACGCAAGTATCAGTGAGTTTGGTACAACTAACGAGCTGTTTAAAGGCACGAACATTCCGAAAAGTCTGGACAAAATCTCAGACAAGCATGACCTAGTGTTGGCGACCTACTCTCAATTTGGTAAACCAGGTCAAAAGCCTGACTTGCTGATTGATGCGGTAGATGAAAATACATTCCTGGTACTGGATGAATCTCATAAGGCTGCCGGTGAAAAATCGCATATCAACAAGATTTTCACCCAAATCATCGGCAAGGCAAGCTCTCTGGCATATTCGTCTGCGACCGGTATTAAAACTGCGAACAACCTGCCGTTCTATTACCGCCTGTTCCCTGCATCAATTAGCCGTGAGGTCATTATGACCACGCTCAAAGACGCAGATGAAGCGGTACTTGAACTGGTATCACACAACTTGTCTATGGATGGCTGTCTGGTCCGTCGTGAACAGGACTTGTCAAAAATCGAGTTTGTGACACCGGAGCCAAACAAGGAATATAACGAATACGTTTATCAGCTCTCTGATGCGTTATCAGCAATTCTGCTCGATATGAACGAGTTGTCTACAAGCCTGATGGATGATCTGAACGATCACTTTGTTGATGCCGGCGACCCTGAACAGTTCATCGTTAATATGTTCCGTAAAGAACATCCAAACGCAAAGTTTAATTTTGATGATGCGAAGCTCGGCTTGAAAGTGAACATGCTTAATTTCGCTTCACGTTTATACGATGTGCAACGTCAGTTCCTATTGGCGATCAAGACTGGTTCCGCGATTGAGACTGCGATTAACTGCCTGAACAGTGGCAAGAAGCCTGTAATCAGTCTTGAAAGTACCGGTGAAGCTGTATTTAACCGTCTGATGGCTTACAAGCTGAATACCCCAGACGAAAAAGGTCAAACACTGGCTGATCTGGAAAGTGAAATTGCTCGTCTACAGATGCAAATTAAGCATGCAGAAGAAAGTGACAAAGTAACGACCAAGCTGCAAAAAGAACTTGATGAATACGTGAATCGTCGTAGTGAACGTATTAAAGAATATCTGTCTGACTTTGATCATCCACCGCTATTCAAAGAAATTCTGTTGATGATGCTCGACAACATGAATAAAGCGAAGATCACAGACCAGGACGGCAACTACATTGAACTGGTCGTGGGTGATGGCAACCCTGTTTATGATGAACAACGTGAGCTGATTCGTAAGAAGATCAATGACTATCCTGATCTGCCGTTCATGCCTATCGACATTATGCGTAATGAAATCCGTAAAGCCGGATATACGATTGATGAAATCGCGGGTACTACTGTTCGTTTATTGCAAAACCATGAAACCGGTCGTTGGCATGCTGAAACACGAAAGAGCAATGATATTGGCGACCGTGTACGCATTGTTGCTGACTTCCAAAGCGGTAAACTGGATGCCCTGATCATTACTCGTTCTGGCTCCACTGGTATTTCCCTGCATGCTCTGGAAAGCAAGAACCCGGACATTCCATCCGACCACTTGCGTCAGCGTGTTTTGATTGTGGCACAGCTTCCTTTAGAAATTGTGGAGTTCATGCAAACTCTGGGTCGTGTTGATCGTCGTGGTCAGTATAGTTCACCTCAGATCATCACCCTGTCCTCATGTATCCCTGCGGAAAACCGCATTAACATGATGCACATGCGCAAACTGGCACTGTTATCAGCGAACACTACGTCTAACCGTGAATCTCGCTATAAAGAGACGGATGACATGCCTGACATGCTGAATGAAGTCGGCAACAAGGTATGTATCGACTACTTGACTGAAAACCCTGAAATCGCTGCTACATTCGATATCGACATGAGCGACGACAAGGATAAGAAAAATGAGCGTGATAAGAGCAAGTACATCAACAAACTGCTCTCAAAACTCATTATGGTTCCAATCCATCAGCAAGAAATGATCTTCCAGGACTTGTCAGCTAAGTTCAACGAATACGTGAAAGAACTAGAAGCTGCCGGTCGTAACCCGCTACGTGTACAAGTGCTAAACTGGAAAGCCAAAGACCTGAGTGTGCATCAGCTTAAACGTGGTGCGCTCGATGTGTCTGTACGCAACCACTTTGGTCTTGAAACTGCATTTGACCATGAGCTGACCTACAAACAAGTGGGCTACAGTCAGGACATGCGCCCAATCCGTACCCATAAGTTCCCTGAAATCTACAAGGAAAGTGAAGAAGCAATGCTGAAACAGCTTGCGGTACTGCTTTGTAAGGAGCCTGATCAAGTTACTCACCTGTCTACAGCAATTCTTGAATATGCAGACAAATTAGATGCGCTGATTGTTGAAAAATATGTAGCAAGCTGCCGTAGCTCAGTGATCAATGCAGAAGGTGAATTTATCATCCTGGCGGGTAAAGAAACTGCTCGTTTAGTTCAGGAATACTTCAAGCGTGATACGGACCCAAATAATCATCGTGACTTGAACATCAAAGCGACTAAGCAATCTATCCGTGATGCTCTGGAAGTCATCAACAACCAGAAATTAATTGAATCTTTTGAGAATGCGCAACTGATTATCAAAACACTGAAAGACTTTGCTCGTTGTTACCGTTCAGAAGATGCCGATACAGCGAACCGTCATGGTCTGGTACTGCCAATGTACTGCCCGACCCTAGATGGCGAAAGCATGATTGCCGGTGGTGTTCTGGCGCGTATCTTCTTCCCGCCGATTCGTACCAACTCACTTATTCCTAGTGCATTCAAAATGGATGTGATTTTCCCAGGCGAAGATGAACTGGTACAAGTCAGCCTGTCTTACCTGTTCTCACAATCAAGTGCTGTAGTTCAAAGCTGCAAGTATGTGGAACCAAGTAAGGACGCTAAAGAGATTCGACTACAGATCATGGATAAACGTGCTGCGAAGGATAAACAGCGTGAATACGATGAACCTAAACAACCGGTCTACATGGTCTATTACAACATTGAGGACACACAAGAGACGCTGCTTAAAACAAGTTTCGACAGCGCACATGAAGGTCGTGTGAACCGTACTGCAAACATTGTGACTGGCAACCTGTTCAAAGCTAAAACGCTGATGGATAAGAACGTACCTCACTGCTCGGTGATCTATACGAATCAGTATGGTATCCGTGAGCGTGGCTTCCTGGTATCACCGAAATTCACCTATGCAGCTCTTGAAGATTCGATCTACCGTACTGCAACCACGGAGCAAATCAGTGTTTATCTGGACGCTCTCAAAGAGCATGCTGTGAATTATGAGCAATATCCGAAGATTGTATTTAATGCACGTAATACGAGCGTAACGATTGAGTTCCAAAGCCAAGTGAATGCAACCATGACTTTGAAAGGCGCAAGCTCTGAAATCAATCGCTTCTTAGAAGATGACACGATCTTCAAAACAGAAATGATTGATAAGCCAAACTCACTGAATATCATGATCTCTGGTGATGTGATTGCGCGTGGTGCACGTACCTTGCGTATTGCGAAAGTCAATTGGAATAACCTACCGAAGCTCATTAACCTGATGGGTGAGAATGGTCACTTTATCAATGCTGAGATTAGTCATTTCCATCCAAAACCTCTGCAAACCGCACGAGAAAGACTAGACAAGATGCTGAACAAGGATTTTGCGATCTTGTCTAAGAATCACATCGTCAGTGGCGGTACTGGTGGCAGCAAACTAGAGGAAGTGAAGCAAAGTGAAGATGGTGTCACTGATGCACTGGTGAACAATGTGGAAAGCTTGTTTACCACCTGATCTGTTTATACTGTAGAAACAAGAAACGCTTAATTAATTTAAGCGTTTTTTTATTGAGCCTGTTTATAAAAAAATAGAAAAGTTAATCCTGAAATTTAGCTTAAACATAATTATATCAATGCTTATTGATATAAAAAGACAACTATAAAAATAGGAAAATATTTTTATAGTAAAATATAAAAATAGTTTTATAGGAAACTAGGACAATGGGTTTATATAAAAATATAAACCTATTTTTTTCTGACCTTAGCTGAAAGCGGTTTAAAGCATGAGAAGTGACTAATATTGATTTCAGCAAGGTTATAGCGAACCCTGTCCGGGGTATTTAGTTTTTCGTCATAGTACACATTCAGACTTTGAATAAACTTCAACAGATTCTCTTTCAGATTAATTAACTCGCTAACAAAATCATTCAAGCTAAAAGTAAAAGCACTCCATTGAGGTGATTTTGCATCATCCTCTTTTGCTTTTGGCTTCACTTCTGGTTCATTCAGGGTCAGTTCTACCCGCAAATTAAAATTACGATACTTGTCATATCCAAAGAACACTCTGGTATAGATGGTCGATAGCGGATTTAACAGAGTGGCATTTTTTTTCAGGAATTGTGCGATAGCTTCTTCAATAGACCGTTGATCATCATTCAGCATTGCATAAGCCTGCCGCATTTGCTTCATGCGAGTTTCGGCAAGTCTGCGTAATTCTGGCTTGTAGATAATCGGTAGGCTATCGCGGTCGTGCCATGCAAACAAGGTCTGACGACTTAGTTTCCCGCCCTGTTTGTTTTTTAGTTGTTCGCAGATTTGAGACTGCCAGTTTTTTCCAAACAACCCTAATCCGATCAGTTCAATTTCAGAAGTCTTTACAGCATTTTGCTGATTCAGTTTGATCATGTTCCCCACGGCGATTTTCCATGCCCTATAAAACTGACTATGTATTTTGCATACATTTGTCTGCATTTAAACAACTATTTGCTTATGTGAAAAACTGGATAGGCGCAACCCCATTAGTGCAGAAATAGATAAAGCCAAACTTCAACCTGGTAAAAAATTTTTACTACGGCGTGAACTCTCCGGGAATACCGGATAGTTGCTTTAGGTAGGTGAACAAGGAAGGAATACTGCTTAGTTGGTTTAAGCAAGGTTAATCAAGCCTGATAACCAACTGATTTACAGTTAAAAAAACATAGATAAACAAGGAGTTGTTTAAGCAAACCAAACACTCTGCCCTAGTAAAAAAATTTAACTACCCCAAGACAGCAACAAAAAATCCATTTTTCTTTTATTAAATTCATTGAGAAACCTGTTAATAAATTAATACCTTATTTATTGATTTGTCACGGATAAAGTCGTCGCAAAGTTAGGCGAAATAAGGTATACAGAGGTATGGAAGGTTTTGTATATACAGCTCATTTTGCGTAGTTAATAAGCACTCTGAGCAATGCGCTAGTCAAGGCAAATTAGTAATATAAATCCTCTATCCGTGAGCAGTTAGCCACGGACCAATTTAGATCAAAAACAACCTATGTAGAAATAGGTGAAAGGAACCAAAATGCCAAAACTGCAATACGGCAATGTTGCGTCCGATCAACTGTACCTGGTTCGCGTTCAGGCGGGGCTTGAAGGTACTCAAGTTGATGGTGGCGATCTTCTTATTACTCGTACTCACGAAACAGTCAGCGAAAACTCAATGCGCAACACAGTTCACTTCACGCTTAATGGTGTGGTGAGCAATCATGCGTATAGCGAGTTCAACCATTTGTTTGTTTTCGTTTCCCCTCTGGAACAGACAAATGAAAAGAACAAAGGATTGTTGGCGGGTTTAAATCCATCAGACACCTTCTTTCATCAAAATGCGAATGACAACCTACGTCTTCATCAACCAACGCTCGTAGCACCAAATGGAGCTGAAATTCCTGCGCATATTCTGGATAGCGGAATCAATGTTGTTCGTTATGATGCGCCGGAAGTAATTAACGGTAAAACCTTGCAAGCAACCCGCGATATTGCTGTTGGTAATGTGCTTAAAGAATTAGGTGCGCCTGTTAATAAAATCGGCATGTGGGGATGGTCTGATACACCGGACCCAACACCAGAACAGCGTAATGCACTGATCGAAAGCCTGGGCTATGACAAAGAACATATTGCTACTGTGCACAACGGTTCACCAGAAGAAGAAATTGAAGCACTGATCGGTCGATATGTTTACCACAACAACAGGATTTTAAACGGTGAACGCTTAGACACTCTGGATTCAGGCTTACAAATTCCACATATCGAGCAGATTACACAAAATAGACAAAGCATCTTATCGACAATTGAAAAAATGCCGAATGAAGAAGTCCGTCAGAAGATGACTGACCGCTTCAACCAGATTGATCAACGCTTTCAGCAGAAACTAGCTGATTATGAAGCTGCGAATACTCAGCAATTTGGAACCATCAACAACTTTGATGATGACGACGATTTTGAATTTACTGGCTTCAACTCTCCTTCTAGTGATCAGCTAGATAACGATATTGGCATGGTGCAACCGCCCCCTCTTCCTGAGGAAGTCAAAGTGAGTGTACCTCCACCACTACCACAAGATTACTTGGATAGTTTAGACGCACGTTATGAAGATGTGGGTATACCTATGCCTGATCAATCGTTGGTGTCGCAATCCAATTCAGTTCCCCCACCACTGCCTGTTCAAGAGGAAGAACCGAATATGGCTATGGAAAACCAAGACCGTGAGAACGGCAATGTTCAGCCACAGTCTGCACCACAAGACTACGACCCATTCTGGGATGTAGGCATACAAGACCCTGTAGAGCCGTCAAATTATGATTTTGAAATGGGAAATCAGGATTTTGGCGAACCACCTCCGGGTCAAAGTAGCTTTGAGGGCTTTGATGAAGCGTATATGTCGCAAATCAACTCTCAGCCTGAACCTAACGATATAGGAGTACAACCTATGGCTGAAACCCAAAACGATTCAGTATTTGAGGGTACAACTGTTGATTTAAACAGCTTAACCCCGAATTACTTGCTGCACCCTACTCGCACAATGGCTGAAATCCATCAAGCATTTGACAGCTTTGCACAAGCACCGGCAGCACAAGTCAAAGCTCATTTTGATAAATGGAAAAAACAGGACATTGAAGAACTCAACAATCTGGTAACGAATGATGCTCGTGCTTTATTTGATCAAGAGCTGAATACCCACAATGCCGGTAAATCTTTGAATGAAGCAAAGTTCCCGACATTAAGCGGAGCTTGGTACAACAGTCCGAATGGTAGTGATGCTGCACTTAAAGGTTTGGATAGTAATGCGTTCCAACGTGTTCCTGTTGTTGCTTTCCAAAGCATCAATCCAAAAACTCGTGAGCTGCAAGAAGTAACTCGTTATGCAATGCAAGCGGTAGACCCTGCTCACCCAGACGTTGCGAAGTTCATTGATGCTCGTCAAGCAATGGTAAATGATAAAGTTGTCAAAAATACGGCGACCAACGCTCTGAAAAAGACTGATCTGGATAACCTGATTGCTACGGCTCCTGAAAATGGCATTTATCTAGGTATTGCTAAAGAAGGTTTACCGCTTAAATCAGCTTTGAATGTCGTTCAGCACCCATCTATTGCCGGTCGTGCAGAAGAAGTGAAATTGGGTGAAGATAACGAAATCGCTGTAGCACCAGATGGTCTTTCTTTTAATGAAACTCCACGCGAAGTTTATGGTATTCGTGGTACAGACCCGGAGCATCCGGTGACTGTTGAAGAACTGGAAGCAGCAGAAAATGACCGTAAGCGTGATTTTGCTGTAGGTATCACAGAAGGCTTAGATATTTCTAAACCTGAATTAGATGATAAAGAGCCGGAACAAGACCCTGCTAAAGCCCCTGAAAATGCTGTTAAACCTAAAGCAGAAGTGGATTCAGAGAATAAAGTAGAAGAAAAACCGGCTGTGAAGAAGCCGAATGGCCGTAATAACTTCAAGAAGAATACTGGTCCAGGTGTTGATACTGGCATGGCAAGTAATTTTGCCGGCAATGGTGGTCAAGGTGGACAAAAAACAAAAGGAAATAACTCAAAAGATTTAACTGATGATCTTGAAGAGCAACCTCGTAAACCTCGTAAAGCGGGTTCAACTGAGATTGAAACTCCAAGTGCTCGTTATCTGGTTGAACAATTGCTGCAAGCTGCTCAAAAGGCGTTCTTAGCCATCCTGAAAATGCTCGCCAAACTGCTCAAATTCCTCTTTAATGGTGCTAAAGCGGGTTATTTTGCGGGTAAAGCAGCTCTTCTTGGTCACAAAGGTTTAGACAACTTCGACGCAAAAATGAAACGCGATAATGCGATTATGAAAACTTTGGATACCTTGAGTTTTGATCGCACGAAAAATACTAAGTCGAAAAATAATGGTAAGGGAATCGCGGTCGCTAATTTACCGAACAGCTTAGGGGATAAAGACCCTGAAAAAAGCATATCGGCGCAACTCGACAAACTTAATGCTAAGTTTGCCGAAGGTACTGGACGTAAATATGACACGCTTGCTGCAAGTATTACGGACGGAAAAGTTGTGCCTGTAGAGCCTGTGAACGATGTTCAATTGGCTGAATTTGATAAGTTGGCGGGTACTGACACAATGTTCACTACTAAAAATGGTGAACGCTTTGTGATTTTGGGTGATGCACCGACCGAAGAAGGTGATAAACCAAAATATGAAGTAATCAAGCTTTCTGATTCAACTATTATTCCTATTGAACGTAATTCACCTGACTTCCAACGTCATGTTGTTTCTGTCTATAAAGATGAAGTAGCAGATCAATTGGAAGCCGTAGCCTATGATTCAAAAGTATTGTCACCTGACGTTGCTACAAATCGTAATGACTACAAATCTAAGCCGGATGCGTTCTTTAAGAAGTATCCAGATGAAAAAGAAAAACTGATCACTACAGATAAAGCAGTTCTGGAAGATCGTATTGGTCGTTTGCTTCAACATAAAGACACTGGCATGCCTCATGTCATTGTGGGCGTGGATACTTTTGCACGTAAAGATGGTTCACGCGCTGTCACCTACCAAACAGTTGAAATGACTACGGATACTCCTGCTGATCTCAACTTTTTGCGTGATGCAAAAATCCATACAACAAAGCCTACTGATTTTGCTAAAAACTCACTGTCTGCTTCGGATGTACTGGACCCGAAACTGAAAGATCGTTTAGTTGATCTGCAAATGAACGGTTTTGAAATTCAACGCAACGGTATTGGCTTAGACCTGGCTGACCTAAAAACTTTAGGTGCTTCCTTCCTTGAGCTTTCAAAAAGTGGTATCCATCGTTTAACTTCTTCTGAGTTAGATCATGTGATCAACACATTAGATGATCTTGCCAAGATTCATCCAAATGTTACTGCTTCTTCTAATGAAATTAAGTTTGACCCGGCTGCTGTTCAAGAGAAGTTACAAGAGAAAGAAGCTGTATATATTCAGGAATACTTGAGTAAGCAGAACATCGACATTAATGACCCAAGCATCAAGCAAGGCATTAACAGTCGTATTGGCTTCTTCGGTAAACAACCGCGACCAAAACTTACTCCTTTGGATACCCCATTGGATACGCCAATTCCTACGCTATCTGCTGATCAGGAAGTGGTTGCTCCAACGATCAAGTCAAATAAACCTGATCAAAAAGCAGTATTCAATCTCGATAATGATGGTATCGGCTATGCTGCCCCTGTTGTAGCAGCAGCAGTACCAGTTATGACGAATGCTGCACCTGGTCCTATTGATATTGACCCGGATGTGAATGTTGCGAATGACACCTTTATTCAAAGCAATGACACTTCGCTGAATTTCACAGATGAAACCTTTATTGGTCCATTACCGCAAGAAATAGAATTTAAAGATATTGCGATCAATCCGCATAACCAGGTATTTGTCCAAGCTTATGACAATTCAATTGACTACGACCGTGAGTATGACGGCGTTAAAGCCTTTGAAATGCCGGAATTTGAGCCTAAAGACCAAACCAATGAAGCATTCATTAATGATGTTTGGAATGATTCCCCTCGTGGTGCTATCAATGAGCAAGTTCAAAGTAAGGAAGTAGAGCTTATTCAGGTTCCTGACTTCAAATTTGAAATTCCACAAGCAGAAGCTCCGCAAGTTACTGATGCAACATTTGATAACTTTTTGAAAGATTTTAATGCTGCGAATCCTGTTGAAGCGGTTGCCCCTGCTGTTGAAGCTAAAAAAGAAGCTGAAATTGATTGGGGGGTGGATGCTCTCAAACTTGATCTGGCTGACTTGGCAAAACAAAACTTCGCACCAGAATCAAGTGTAAATACTCCTGAAATCTCGTATAGCACCGAAGATTTATTCAATCAGTTGCTTGAAGAACAGCCAGAAGTCGTTGCTGCGGAGCCGGCAGAAGTTCAACCGGTAATGCTTACACCTGAACAAGAGATGATTCTCGACAATGCTGTTGAGGATATGAAGGCACGTATCGAGGTTGATAAACAAGAAATGCTGATGGAGCTTGAACAGGAAGCTCAAGCACTTCAAGTTGAAGAACCAAATCTGGACACTGTTGCACATATTGTTGAGCAGCAAGAAGCAGCTATACAAAAAGAAATGGGGCGTGGACCACGTACCGTTATCACCGGTGAAGCTGTACCGGTGAAACTGAATTTCAGTCTTTCTGAAATTTCAACTATGCCAACAATGGGTACTTCGGACCTTATTGCTAATATCCGTAGTCCAAACTTTGCAGAACAGATGCAGCTTAAAACCCTCTCTACGTTTGCAGCTCGTAATCCAGATGTACAGACGTTGACTGCTGACGAGCTGAAAGCTGCAACTGAGCATGTCCGTTTAAGCGATACATCAAATCTGCTTCGATTACATCGAGACGAAGTGAATAGTTCGGGGTATGAGCAATCTGCTCTGTTTGCACCTGGCCTACGCAGTATCAACGGTGTTGAAGGTGATCAAAGCCTAATGGCTCGCCGTAACCGCCATGAGCCATTTGAAGCATTAAAAGAACGCATATTGCATGAACTTGAAGCAAGTGATAACCACCCTGCTACAGTTAAAATGTGCGAGCAAGTGCTTCAAACACGTATCAATAGTGATGTGACCAAACTTGGTCGTGCATGTGAAGCTGTAGGTCTATCGCTGAATAAAAGCTTCACGCAAAGTAATAACTTTGAAAACGTGGCCCAATTCCGCGAAACCTTCAAATCACAGTTCCCTGACACTGATCTCAAGATCAATGACTTGGTACTGAACGATAAAACTGGCGATATGATGACAGTGGTAGGTCGTCGTCTGGAAGATATCGAGAACAACGGTGTAAGTTCTAAAGCGGAACGTCTGCTTGTCGCTAAAGCGTCTGCAATTGGTCTTGTAGGTACACCAGAAGCCATTGACCCTGCTGATGTGAAACTTGCAGCAGAAGCCGGTGGTCGCTTAACTAACCGTCAGATCGAGCGTTTTGAGAACCTGAATCTCAATGACATTAATGGTTTGGATATCAAGTCTGCCCCAAGCAAACTTGATCTTAGCCATAACGCAGAGTTGGATGGTGCTAAAAACAACATTCTAGCTATGCTGACTAATCCACAAGAGCATCCAGACGATTCACTTGCATGTGAATTACAGGATATGCGCGATAGTCTTAACCAGGACCGTGACCGCTTCTTCGAGATTCAGCGTGAAGTGATGCACAACCCGGCTGTAGTTCAGTTTATGGCGAATGTACAAGAGCGTCTGGCTGAATCCAAAATGGATGCTTCGCTTATTTCTATTGTACTCCCTGTTCAAAATGAACAAGGCGCACTGTTGAAGTATGAAAATGTGGTGAATTTTGACACTCTGAACATGCTTCGTGAAATGAACTCGACCAATAAGGCTGATGAAAACGGCTTCTACAAACAAACAGACTTTGCCAAAGTCCTGATTGAAGCAAACGACCCTAAACTCAACGCGCAAGTGGCTGAGTTAGGGCGTGTGAGCCGTAACATTGCTGACACTATGGGTAGCATTGACGAAATTCGTGCGGAAATGGTTACTCAGGTGTTTAACGATGCTGAGAATCAAGGCAACTTCACCAAAGAAGATATTACTCGTTTGCACCAACAGGTGACTAACGATACGATCAGCACTCGTGAAAGTTTGCCGGCAATTCTGGGTTCAGTTGCACAGTACAGTGAGGTAGCAAATACCATTGAACAAAACCGTAACAACCCTACTCCAATGACCAATGAGGAAATTGTGAATGAAGGTAAGGGGAAATTCGGCAAGTTTCTGGATAAGGTCAGCTCAATGTTCAAACGTAGTGACAATGAGCAAGAAGAAGCGATTACCGCTAAGTCGAATGATCTGTTTGCTCCGAAGGCAGAAGTGAAAGTTAAGGTTGAAGTCGAGAAAGACAAACGCCGTGACAATAACAATGACAGTGCATTGTCTATGTAATTTCTAAGACATTAGAAGTATGGGGATGCAATATCCCCCTACTTTCGCTATAAATTACGGCGATAAATTCAGGAAATTGAAATGGTAGATTTTTTAAAGTTAGCAAAAGGTCAAAATCAAAACCGTGGTGCAGAACCACTTGTAACCAATAGCAATGTTATTGGTGGTAGTGATTTATTCAAAAACTTTGACCAAAAAATGTCGGAAATCAATCTAGGCGGGTTTGACGGCAATCTTCGCACTGCGAATACTTTAGATAAGCAATCTAAAGTAGCTCCACAGCCTGAGTATTATGTTGCTGCACTGGAAAAACAGGATATTCAACAAACTACTAATGAAATCGAAATCAGCATGGATTACATACGCCAGAATGAACAATACATTCAATACAAACAGCGTATCAAAGACCTGTTGCGTGAGAATGATTGTGAAAATGTTGGCGAGTTATTAGCTAAACATGGTGATAGCCGTAAAGTTCTGGGTGCAATGGCTACATTGCAGCGAACTTTTGAAGCTGACCCTAAAATGAAACAGCATTACCAGAAAACGCTTACAAGCTTTAAGCAGCTCAACCACCGCTTTAATTCAATGCGTGGTCATATTAATAGAGGTGAATTAGATGGTCATGGTGCTGTACAGAATATTGCGACCACTGAGTATAATGGCAATGTGGCACAAGCAGCAAAAGCCTATCAAAGCGATATGGTTGAACTGAATGAAATGCGTAATAATGCAATCAGTAATATTAATGAAACGATGATTCCTTTTGTTGATGATCATGGTAAATATGTTGTAGATGATTTGCATGCTGATCTGAAAAAGGACCAGGCTTCTGTTCAAGCAGCAACAGTGGCAGCAGCCAAAAATGATATGAATAAACCTGAACCAAAACCGGAAACTACTGTAGAATCAACTCCACCTACCCCGGAAGCGCGTGTACAAAAACGCGAGAATGAAAATTCGGGTCCAAGTTTATAAGTGTTTCGTGAAGTCAAACCATGTTCGAGCTTTTAGCCGAATTTTGAAAAAGAGACAACAATATGAATCAAGCTACTAATGCTGAAATTTTAAGTCAAAAGTTCTTCATACACGAAGCCACTGGTGATCGTGTTGTTTTGAACCCTTTTGAACAAGAGCGCAGTATTCTCAATCCACACGGATTTGTAGATATGCAGCCTATGTTTGAACTATTCAAATCCCTTTATGAAGAAGCTGAACGTGAAAACTTCCACGCTCACTTTGAAAATAATCGCAACTTCCTAACAATCAGCAGTCAGTTTGAACCTACTCTACAGGCATCAATCAGTCTAGTTGAAATCACTTATGGCTCTATCCGTCAGATTCCAAGCCGTAATGACCTGGAGCCAATCGTGCGTGAGAATGTACTTGGTGTGATGACTTGTGCTTATTACCGCAAGTCTGACGTTATTACAGTGCTTGCATCAAAAGATGGTAAGGACCGTACACTACTCCCGCACTCCTTCCTTCGCTCTCTTAGCAATAATGGCATCTTGAATTTGCCCCGCAAAGAATTTGAGCAAAAGCCAATTTTAAGCCTGGTTTAAAACATTGAAACCTACAGCTCTGTAAAAGGAGCTGTACTTTTGTGCAACAAAAAATTTTGCGCCCCCCGCGAAAGCCTTTTTGTTTTGTGAGTTTTTTGTTTTAATATACGGTGAGAGAATCTATGTCTATTTTTATAGTCAGGTGAAACCACCTTTTAGGGGTTTTTGAAAAAGCAATAAGAGTGCAATTATGGGCGCATTACAACAAGTAGCTGATACAGAGATAAAAGAGTTTAGTTTCGATTTGAAGCTAAACCAAGTAGCTCATGCTATTCGTTTTATCCAAGAATGCTGCGACAACAAATATCCGTTTTTAAAAAACCAGAATCATTATTTTGATAAAACCGGTAATGGTGACTTTACTCTCTCCAAAGCGAATTGCTTTAAATTCGTTGGTGATGTTTTTGGAAACATATCGCAAGCTGTGTTGATCGCTGAAAGTCAGCAAATAACTAATAAATTTGACTTGTTTATTACTAAACAAGAATTTGAGCTGCGTAATTATCCAGTCAACTATTCCTTTTATCTGCAACAAGTCAGCAAGGTATCAAACTACCTCGTAGAAGGCTGTCAGCCGATCTTCCCTGACGAAGTTGTAAATCAAATTTGTTCTAAAAAAGTGAGTGAGATCACTGAATCACGCATTGATTTAGAAAAAATCGGTGAGCAACAAATTCACCAAATTCTTGATGCTGTTAATTACTTCTGTCGCCTGATGAATCTACTGAATAGCATTCAGTTCCTATTTATTGCGTCAGTTGCATTATCAGTGAATAGAGGTTTCGCGGTTTTAGTAAGTGAATTTTCAAAACTCGAAACGAGCGAATTGCAGAAATTCGGTATTAAAGAAGAGCAGTACAAAGACCTATTTTTGTTCTCCACTAACTTGATGCGTTTCTTCAATCGCCTGTTTTCAGTCTTTCTACTAGACCATGAAAATACGTCGAAAATTCACTTATATATGAAAAACTTTAGATCAATTGGGTGATTGTATGAAACAACAACCGAAAAATATGCGTGAAGCTCGGCTTCAACATCAAACAAAAAAATCTGGCAGCCGTGTCGGTGTGGGCTTTAGGAAAAAAGCTGCTGCTTCTACTGTTGATATATCAACTGGTAATGATAAAGGCTTTATAAAAACTTACTTGAATCGTGGCACGGTGATTGGTGCATTTGTAGGTACAGCTTTAGCGATTTCAGTACCAACAATTGCCGAAGAAGTTAAATACCTTGATACCCATGAAAACATTGTGGCTAAGACGAATCAAACAGGTTCTCAACCAGGTACAGGTTCAACCAACGTATTGACCACTGGTGGTACTTCTGCTGCCGATGGTAGTGAAACTGCGCAAGCCAACCAAAATCAGGTTGCTCAGGTGATTGGTACTACTGATTCAACTGTAGCTGCTGATGTAAAAGCTTGTGCTGAAGGTGAAAACGGTTTGGTTAAGGCTGCTGCTGATGCCCTAAACATCCGTACTCAGGTGCTTTCAAAATATGTTGATGTGAACCAGATTTTCCAACCTAAGAAACAAGGTGGCTGTTTTGCTGATCTAGGCGATATCCCTGACCTGTCTATAACAATCCCTACTTGGAGTGGTATGGCAGACAAGTTGATTGGTGCGCTGAAAGACTATGCAAGCAAGAAGGTTTGTGACGCTGTTTATGAAGCTTCTGAACAGGTGATTGGTCCAATTCGTGAATCAATGAATGAAATCCAGAACTATTCTCAATCTTATGATTTCGCAAAAGAGTTTGCGGAAGTGACTGGTGATAAGTGGGGTATTGATTCAGGTATCTTCATGCCCGATAAGACCACAATTACCTATGACATTGACGGTTATACCATCAAAACTGACCCGTCTAATGGTGGCAGTGTAACTGGTGGTGCAGGTGGCTCTGATGGTTCAAATGGTCCTCAGACTGATGACCCTTATGCGGAAGCTGCTAAAGCGAGCACTGCATCGGTTAAGAGTAATAGTACAGCCAACGCTTCTAACTTCTTTGGCAACTAATCAATAAGAGGGTCTACTATGAGTTTTCACCGTTCTCGTAACCGTTTAGCTGAACAACGTCAAAAGCGTTTACAGCAGCAACATAACTCAGAAAAGCTCTCTGGATTGGGTAAATCAACTGCGGTTTTATCTGTAGGCTCATTGATTGTTGGTGGCTCCTTGTTTCTGGGCTACCAACAAAATGCGTATGCGTTTGCTTGGCTAACACCAGTGAAAGAATTTCTTTCACAACAGCTATACACCAATAGCTTGAGTGCAACGACCAAGCAAACACAGGTAGTTGGTGTAGCGGTAAATGACACCATTAACCGTAATGCAAGTTCTCTGGCTGCTACACAGCAAACCATTGATCAGGCAATGGCAGTCAAAGATATGATCATGGACCGCAGCCTGAAAGGTGCTTTGCCAGATTCCGCAGCCTGTACCCAAACAGCAGAACGTAGAGCTTTTGATTCGCAGTTAAAACTTAAAGATATGATTGTCAGTGACTTTAACAAAGTGACTGCTGCACTACCGAAATTTAACTCTGTAGATAAAAAATCTGCGCCATTGGCTTTCCATCTTGAATTTGCCTGTAGTGCTACAGAAAGTGCACAGGGCTTATGTAACATGGGGATCAACGGCGATCAGTTCATGGATGTGGATTACGCCATGTTCTCTGCTAAAGATAATCTATCTCCTACTAAATTTGATGTAGCCAAAAACTACCTAAACTTTATGAATAACGTAGGACTTCCTGAAAATATTGCTACGTGTAACTTTGAAGATTCGTGTGTGAATGATCAGGTGCGTTCAACGATTCGTGCTACAGCCGGCTCGCTTGCTAACTTTGTTTTGAGTAACCAAATGCAAAGTCGTATGACGTATAACGCTGATTACAAGCCGACTGTGGAATAAGGACAAAAGGCGACTGATATGAGAAAAAAATCAACTCCAAAAAAACTTAACGCTTGGTCGAAGTTATCACCGAAATTGCGTCGAAATATCATAGCTGCTTTTGTGATTTCATCGTCTATTCCTGTGGCTTACACCGCAGACAGTAAATTTATTAATTCGCAAGCGAACAATAATGCTCAGTCTAAGGTCTACAGCAATACTGTGGAACAAGCAATCAACACCATGACCACTTCAATGTCTATGATTATCAAGCAGAATACGCAAGAGATCACGAAGGCGTTGTCAGTAACTACCAAGCAAGAACAGGTGGTGGGTGAAGAAATTACGGATTCACTTGTGCGTAATGCTCAATCGTATATGTCTGCTGTTCAAGCTGTAGACCAAAACAATAAGGCTAAAGAAATAGCATTTAAGTACGGAACACTTGGACAAGGTTTTAAAGCATGTACTGTTGTAGCGCAGAACAAAGACTTGGCGAAAACACCACAAATCGTTAATCAGTCTGCTGCTTCTATGGTAGGCAACACTGGCAACCAACCAGGTTCACTTGCACAAGATTCAACGTCTGAACGTAATGCTCGTATTCAAGAGCACCGTGAGAAATTCTGTACAGTAACAGAAGCTCAAACAGGGGTATGTCGCTTATCCGATTTACCAGGTGGTGACACAAACTCTGCCCTATTGTTCCAGTCTGTTTACCCAGATTCAAAAGAAGCGGAAGCGCGTGTTGCAATCCGTCGAAACATTCTTGGTGAAAAAGATTTAGCAATTCCTGTGGCTGGCGGTCGTACACCTCAAGGTCAGGAGTATCTATTAGCTTTAAACCATAAGGCTTCAATGCTTGCGTTCCCTGCTTATTCTCTTGCAATTATCGAAGCTCAAAACCTTAAACAGTTTGGTGATGAAAATGGTGATTTAAAGTCTGCAAATGACATTCTTGAGAAAACAGTAGCTCGTTACTACGGCGGTAAAGAAGCTTTGGAATGGCAAAAATCTATGCTCGCTCAAGAACCTCGTGGTTTACTTGTTGAAGCTGCACGTATTGAAGGTTTGGAAGTTTGGATGGACCAACAATCCTATGAGCAAAGTTTGCGTATGGAAGGTCTATTGGCAACATTGGTATTAGCAACTGCTGAACCATTCAAGCATAAGACGAAGGAAGCGGAAAAACGCGCCCTTGCTTTCCAAGCCAAAATTTCAATGCCTGATCTTTAAGAGGGGGATGACTTATGAAGAGTATCAAACAAAAACCCACTCAGAACATGAAAGACCGTATGCGTGAGCTACGCGGTGTTCGTAACGGTGAAGGTCAGCAAAAATCACGTAATCCATTCCGTCGTCTATCTGTCATGGTGACTTCGGCACTATTCTCAGCTTCCATTTTTGCTTACTACTGCCCTCCATTCAACGATATTACTTTCAAAACGTACATTACGCAGCACTATACCAGTCTGGCTTCACAAAACTTGCAATGGTTGTCTAAGCACGATCAGCAAGTTTCCCAAGATTTGACTGAACAGCGTAACGATATCATTGATGCGATCAAGGTTCTGACTAAGCAAAAGAACGTAGTTGGTACGGCTATCACCGATACCATAACACGTACTACACAAAGCCAGGCATCAGCCTATCAAGCGTTTGAAGTCAATGAGAAGCAAAAAGAACTCATGTTAGAGTATGGTGCAACCGGTCAAGGTTTTAAAAACTGTACGGTTCTGGCACAGCGTAACCAAGCTGCTGCAAACCAGAAAGCAGCTCGTGATTCTGTGGTTACTCGTATTTCTACTGAAATTAAAGCTGCTCCGGGTACTTATGCTGACCCAATCAAAGCTCAAAAAGAAATGTTGGCAGAACACCACGAGAAGTTTTGTACACCTGACCAACAGGCATCGAACCTTTGTGGTTCTGGTTCTGCACCAGGCTTGAGCTTACAGGCAGCAACACTGTTCACAGAAGCAGTTGAAGGTAATGACGTTCATGCTGCGCAGAATGCGTTGATCAACAACATGGTTGGATTGCCTGACCGTCCGATCAATGATCGTGTGGCATCTACGCCTGAGGGTGAAAAATACCTGGCAGAGAAATTGTCTAAAGATGCAAAAATCTCTCCGGCAATCAATTCTCTGAAAGCAATTCAATCTGAATTTACTTCTATTAAAACAGATGATGCGCACAGCTCTAGTGGCGTACCTGTAATTGCTCAATTCCGTAAGGAAGTAAACCGCTATCTAGGATTCGATGAAGAATATAAAGAGTGGAACAAAGCCTTAACATCACAGGAAGAGCGCGGTGTCCTGAAAGAAATCCTACAGGTTAAAGCGTTAAAACTGGCGATTGGTGAGCGTATGTATCGTTCTAATGAGCGTAAAGAAGCTCTACTTGCTTCACTTGTTTCAATGGAACAAGAATTAGCAAGCGGTGATTACGATCTGCAAGCGATCAGCAAAGTTTCTGATGCTGAATACAAGCAACGTATCGCGCTTTCTGACAATCTAAGATCATCAGTTGATAAAAAAAATGAATAATCTTTTTTAAAAAGTGGGGGCTTCGGCTCCCATTTTTTTACCTATAAGAAGCGGTTTGTCACTGGTGAAAAAAAATATATTGGCTAATGTGCAGCATGGTATTTTTCCACCATTTGTATATACAGAACATTCCTATATACTGTGATTGCGACCCTTTAGGCGCACGTTTAAGAACGATAATTAGAGGTTTATATGGCAGTTAAGAAGTGGATTGACCTCACTCAATTTGGAGTGCGGGCTGTCGTTTCATCAGCGACACAGCAACGTGAAAAGGTAGGCTTACTGGTAGTTCAGGACCCTGCACTATTTACGCAAAAAACCAACATTAGCATTGGTGATTTCCTTAAAAATGCTCAGTCAAAAGGCGCAACTATCGTTGAATCTGAATTTCCAGATTCCGATATGACTCTGATGCTTGACCCAAAGCAAAACTCATTCAGTACCAAGCTGCTCAAACAACTCATTCCAGGTATCGAAGCACAGCATCTTCGTGATATGGATACGAGCGAAATCTATATCAACCATGATGCCAATATTGCAGAAGGTCGTGTTGCACATTGGACTAACATTGTGTCGCAAGGCAAAGATGCACCTAAGGTCGGCTATGTTGATTCCAAAGCTGCCCCTCTATCTTCTTCTTTAGTACAGGCTTTTCAGGAGCATGATCACGAGAAGAAAGCAGAAATGTTTTTTGAACATTACGAAGCTGATGCTTTCCCTCTGGCGCAGCTTGAAAAGTACGGCTATACCTCTGACAAGAGCTTAGTTGCATACTACCCAACAGAAGAAATTGCGATTGCTGCCGGTGTGGATTTAATGAACTTAAAACCGGTTCAATTGCCAAATACAAGTCTACCAATCAAGAGTAACAGTCAAGGTCAAATCCTTGCGTTCTCTGATATTTCCCAAATTCCCGAAATGCTGAACTATGACGTATCGGCACATAAGGGATGGAGTTCACTTTATCAGTTACCAAATGCTGTGACGTTGAATCACAATGCCCTCGTCTACTTTGATAATCAGTTCCGTGCTTTAAACAAGTACAGCCAAAACCTGAATGAAGAGAATGTGGGTGTGATGCTTTCTGGCATTGCTGAAACCAATAGCTACGTCAATAAAGTGCTGTATGAGCGTTATCCTGATCTAAAACAACAGTTCTCTATGAACAGTCGTTTTGACGTTGTGAAAAAAGACGGTCAATTCAAAGTTCAGCATGCAATCTCGGATGCAGACGGCAAATGGTCTGTGACCGCAGAAGAGAACGTAAACCGCACTAACTTCTCTGCTGCACTGAATGATATGTACGTGCGTTTAAGCGAAATTCACGCACCAATTAACGCTCTGCGTGGCAACTTGCGTAGAGACTTCAAAAATGTGGCAAACAACCTGACTGTTGCCTACTCTAACCTTGAAACAGAACTTGAAGCTCAACTAGCTTACCAAAGCTCTTTAGTTGCTGAACCAAGTGATAATCTGGAAGATGGTCTGGACCCGAAACAAGCAACTGCAACTGTTGAAGATATTGAAGATACTGCATCTGCGGTACTTTCAGGTGAAATCACTGTTGAACCTGGTAAACCACTGCATGAAGCAATCAAAGTGGTGGAGCCGGAAGTTATTGACGTTGCGCCCAATGATATTGCCCCAGAAGTCCTAATCGACGGCGTTGAACCAACTCCATTGTTACGTGATCTGCATCAATTAGATCAGCATATCCGTCTGCAAGCGATTCCAAACATCCTAAATCGAATCAAACAGGGTGAAAAAGACCGCGACTTACTGGTTAATGCGCGTCAGAAATCTGTCGTATCTAACATGATTGTTGGTATGGGTGGTGTGCCAAGCCAGATTAATAGCTTGGCTCCGTATGCTGCACACATGCTGCACCCAACTACTGATCTTGTATTTGCACAAGGGCGTTTACACGCGGTAGAGCAACAGAACTCAACCAACCTCTCTTATCTGGCGTATCTAAATGATCTGCGCGAGCACATCCATGATTACAAATCAGACTTCGTTAAGCCTGAATATGTAGATAACCTTTTACTGCATAAAGCAATGACCGAACATGAGATTGAAGCCGGTTTTGAAGATGCCAAAAATGAAATTAAAGCTAACTTCACCAATGAAACATTTGGCTTCGGCAATATCGTTCACGAAAATGCTGATCTGGTTCAGTTCGTTCAAAATGTTGAAGCGCGTACTATCACTCGCCAAAACATTGCGTCTGAACCTCTGGCTCCAATCAGCTTTGAAACATTGCCACATTCAGGCATCACCGTGGTTAAACTTCCTGATTTTGACAATGCTCAACCTCAAGAAAACATCAACACTGCGGTAGCTGATTTTGTTATTCAGGAACGTCTACGTGAATACGCTAAATTGCTGCTGCAAAATGGCGCAGAGCTATATGCTGAATTGGAAAACTCTTCTCCAAATAACATTCTTGCTGATACACGTATCTTCGACAACCTGACCAAAATTGCGCGTGATGCTCACATGATTGAACGTGCATCAGGTCAAAGTATTATTCCGATGCTGTCTAGCAATAAAGCTGTACAGGACTGGTTAAAACTACAAAGCAAAGAACAATACGGTATAACTAACCCAATGCTCGGTGTTGGTGATCATATTCAGTTCAAGGCACAGGCAGCAGCAGACATTTTAAGCCACATCGTTCCAGGTGTGATCGCTTACGATCAGTCCTTGAAGAACCCAACACTTGATGTAACCCAAGTGAAAACTAGCTATGTTGAAGCTCAGGCAGCATGCGTGAATTTTAATGAAAGCTACTATCGCTTAGGTGCGAGCGCGACACATCAACAAGGTAAAGCCCTGCACTATGTTCAGAACTTTATCCCTTCGCTAAATCACGATGACTACCCTGCTGACCGTAAGCATGTCTGGGTGATGAACCGTGCAAACAGCGATAAACCATTCCAGATCAACAGTATCGAATTGGGCGACATTAAGCCTGACACTCAAGAAGAGTTGAGTGTACGCAATCTGCGTGATGCTGCTGCACTCGGTTTTGCTGCATATAGCCGTAATAAGCTCTATACAGATTTAGGCTTTAGCGGTGATGTGGCAACCAACATGGAAAACCTGATTGCCGTCCACAAAAAACAGCTAGAAGCAGAAGATGAAGAAGCATTAATTGAAGCTGCTGAACGCTTGTTTAAGAGCATCAATGACAAGACTGCGAACTATTACAAAAATGGTGTGCCATCTTTAGATGACTTTACTGTAGACAGTGCAAACCTGAAACTCAGCCTGATTTCGGACCCAAGTGTTACTACGCAATTCGATAACGCCCTGGACTACCAGACTGCTTTAACTGCGATTCAAGCTGCTGATGTGTTGTTCCATAAGAATGTATCAATTGAACCTTATGACAACTCTACAGGCAAAGTGCCGGATTACATTGCCAACACCTTGAACTCTGATAAACAATTCAGCCAAGTCTTTGAATACATGCAGCCGACGATTCGTGAACGCCGTTATGAAGTTCAGCCGAACCCACAAAGTCTGTCTGATGTTACCCATGACTTCATTGGCACTGCGGTAAATCAGTTCAAAAACAACTTAGGCATGTTTGAAAGTTCTGAATTTTCGTATCAACAGAACTTGGATGTGGTGACACGCACTAATGCAAATCTGTCGTACATGCGTATTCTTCCGGCTGATCTAAACGATATCGCTAAACAACTGGCATACCGTGATGGTCCGGGTGCAAACCGTAATACTGATACTGACTTGGCGTGGGAAAAAATCAACAGTGCTCGTTTAGGTACAGTCGATAACCTACATGAAATGTCTTTTGATGCGCTAAACAAAGAGATTACTGCAAAAGTGGTTGAACTTGATGTAGCTCGCCCAAGCAGACGTTTTGAAGAGGATGACCAGGACGATTACCTGGACAAACGCGAGTATGAAGATTATCTCGAAAGAACTGGTCAGGAAATCCCACCGGAACCGTATCGCCCGGTAGATGCTGCAATTCCTCTGTCTATGACAGCGAAGATTGATTTGCACGACCTACCTTATCCTACGGCGGGTATGCTTAAACGCTTGGATAATACCGATCTTGAGATTCGTTCTAGTGAAGTCTTTAAGGGCTTAGATGATGCGTATGGCAATATTGCCTTAGCTTCAATGCGTGAAAACGTGTTTGCTATGCCACCTCAAATGATCTTGGATGCCATCAATCTTTCTGATCAGAAGGAAGCGAAAAAGCAAAACCCTGATCATCCTAACAATCATCAGTTCAACCGTGCTGACCTCTTTGTTTATGAGATTCCACCAAAAGGCAAAGAGCATGGTGCGTATGTGTTGTTGCCGGAATTTGTGAAACCGCCTGAGGATGCAAAGCTTAAAGGTAATTATCAGGTCAAATACCTTGAAGAGAAAAATGCTCTTAAAGCGCAACTTGAAAATGAAATTGCGACCAAAGGCAAGGAAGTTGCCCCTCTCCGTGCAGCTCTCTCAGATCAAGCAGCTTATAACACTGGTATCTACTACTCTCTAGGCACAGATATTGTTAGTCCAATTGCTGACAACAGCAAAGCTTTGATGACGATTGTGGACGTTCAACATGAGCTGTCGGCGCATACTGTTCGTTTTGGTCAAGCCAACATTGCCAGTGTTGATGACTTGCATAAATTCTTAATGCAAGACGTTCAAAACCAAATGGAAGCTCTTGGCAGTCCTGATGACTACAACGTGGTTCGCTTGACTGGTAATGAAGAACTGGTTGGACGTTTCCTGGTGGTTCCACCTGATCTACCAGTGGAATACACCAACCGAATCGACACAGCTTTTTCTTTTGGTCATGTCTACAGTAAAAAAGAGTTTAAAGACCAGGTGGTTGAATCTAATCGCCGTACCTCAGACAGTGCTTATTTCGCGGGTCCACGCGCAGTTAGCCAAGTCCTGAACAATGCTAATAATCTGGCAAACATTCAAGGCACTACGCTTCCGGTAGCTCGTACACACCGTATTGGCCCTTATCAACAGGTAATAGCATCACGCTTGATTAAAGAGGGCTATGAAGCGACTAAGGCTGCTTTACTGCCAAGCATGGCTGATCATAACCGCAAACCGCCTGAAAGCGTCCTGAACCCGCACAATGCTGTTATGGCATACCAACCGGCAACAGAAACCAAGCATGCGTCAATTGCTGTGCTTCCGTCTGTGCACGAGTTCAACAAGCAAAAGTTGTCTGATGGTTTTGTTTTACTATCTGTTCCAACCGCCTTGCCAGACGCGCCACATAACATCCGTAATGTGATTGAAGGACTGGATACGAGTATTCTAAATGACAAGAATGCCACACTGAATATGATTGCATCAGACTGTGAAGCCGGTGCTGATCTGGAAGAGCAAAAACACGCGGTTGAAGTGATTGAAGCAACAAACAATCAGGAACATATTTCACCGCCTGTACCGCCAAAAGAACCTAAGGAACCTGTAGTAAAACCACAACCACAGCCGGAACCTGTTGTAGAGCCTAATGAGCCGAAGGAGCCTGTAGTAGAACCTACAGAGCCGAAGGAACCTAAGGAGCCGAAAGTTGAACCTCCTAAGATTCCGCAGCCTACTTCTGAACAGCAAGAATCAGCTACTCCGATTGCCCCTGCTCCACGTAAATCTTCAACGCCAAAAACCCCAAGTGGTGATCAAATTGAAGATACTGGCTACAAGATTCCTGGTGCGAAAAAAGACCTGTATAACGTCACATTGACTGTTTCTCAGATCGAAGCTATGACACTGAAACAAATGGAAGGTATTTTGAAACTGAATAAAATGTGGAAAAAGACCTCCGTTGAATATGCTCAGGAAAAAGGTATTGATGTTCGCGCATACTTGATCACTGACTGTCTGCGTAAAATCATGCCTTCACAGCCTGATTTTCCAACTGCTGTAAACACTAGCCCAGAACAGATTACTCGTGTAGGTGTAGTTTATAACCAGGTTGTAACGGATATCCGTAATGCGGTGATCGACAAGACCAACCTGACCGATATTCGCAAGGCATTAAGTGATGTGTATTCATCATGGGAAGCAAACCCTAAATTCCATGAGGAAGTTCAACGTAACTTCAAGGCTCCGTACAGACAGATTCAGCAGTTCTGGAAAGAACAGCAAAGTTTTGATGTGGTGCTAAAAGCACGAGATCGCCTTGCTGATCAAGACCCTGCTCGTCTCAAGGATGTTGATACTCTTGCGCAGAATTTTAGCAAGATCACTGATCTTTCTTATGAAATGGGTAAAGCTTATTCACAGGTATTCCGTCATTCAAGTTTCCGTGATCGTTTACCAAAGGGTGTTCACTATTATTCACTGCTTGAAAACAAACAGCTAAAAGCTTCTTTGAATGATGATCAGTTGAATATGGTGTACAAAGCACTAAATCCGAAAACTGAAACAGAAGAAACACTACGCAAAAAAGAATGGCAAGAACGCCGTCGTAATGCTCGTGAAGAACTAAACGAGATTATGAATAGCATCAACAACGAAATGAAGGAAATGTCGTCGAAGAAATCCCTTATGCCGACTGTTGATGACCCGAAACTTATGGTGAATGACTTTAGCGACCGTAATGGGCGTAATGTCACAGCAGAAGAGCTGCAACACCGCTTTGGATTCAAGGCATGTGAGTTTGGTAACTATTTGAACCAGAAAGACCGTCAGGAAGCTCTTAACCTAGCTTATGACGGCTGTGCTGCCCTTGCTAAGATGATCGACATTCCTGACCGTATGGTGGGCTTTGACGGCTTAATGGCACTGGCAAACGGTTCTCGTGGAAGTCAAAGTGCATTGGCGCACTATGAAAGCGATTTCCGTGTGATCAACTTGACCAAGAAGAAAGGCTACGGCTCATTTGCTCACGAATGGTTCCATGCTCTCGATAATGCCATGATGGATATTGAGGTTCAGAAAAACCCTAAACTTGAACGCTTTATGCGTAATCGCTTCTTGTCCGAAGAGCTAGGAAGCACTCGCTCGGAGGCTGTTAGTGATGCAGCAAAAGTAATGGGTGTGATGATTGAGAATATTCGTCGTCCAAACTACGAGAAAGTAGACCTAGATGGCGTGATTCGTAATTTGCGCGAGAAGGAAGAACATTACAAGATGCGGGTAATTGCTATGGCACATAAAGCGGGTGCTCATTCACCTGAATATGGCAAAGCTGCTGCTGATGAAATCGTTAAAGTGTTCAAAGCGCGTGAAGCAAACCGTAAAAACTATTTCTACGATAGCTTAACGGAGCATGTCATGGACCAGAATCTTAATGATAAATCCAAGCGTAACATTAAGATGGAAGAGTACCGTGAAAAAGCGGTTGGTTGGATTTTTGGTAACAAGGATACAGCCTATAACTATGAACTGCCTGAATATCGTAAAACTATGGCAGAAGAGTACGAAGCTGCGGGTATGGATGAAAAAACATTGAAAGCAAGATTCAATGCGTTTAGCCAAACTGCACGTTCTCACATTGCAAAAGTTGTTATCCCAGACTTGGTTGAGGATGTGGATGCACTTGCAGCAACACGTTTCTTACTGGAAAAAATGCGTGATCAGTTCCCTGAAAAAACCATTCAGGCTGAAAACGGTAAGGGTCATGCACTGGACGTATTCAATTACATGGCTCACCGCCATACTGTACTGAATACTACTGTATTCCATCGTGACGCTCTTTATCTCGACGCTATGCAAGGACGTAGTACAAACTACTGGTCTACCATTCTGGAAGAGTTTGCTCGCTGTGGTGAAGCTGTCACTATCGAAGGGCAAAAAGAAAAGAACATGGGTAACAACGACTGGTTGGTACGCCGTGACCGTGGTGATAACAACGCTCTTGGCTTTGAACAAGAGAGAATCATGGGTAATGCTCGTCCAATGGGTACAGAGCGTGAACAGATCGTTACTTCCTACAAAGATTTCATCAATGTGGCAATGGACCACATTAAAGAAAACTTGCCGGAAATGCGTTTACGTGACCATCTGCTTTACATCAAACATGAACTTTCTGAACTGCAAAGCCTGGATGTGCGTAATGTTGAGCGTGAAGAAGAACTGCGCGGTAAGCTCGATGTGATTGAGAAAATGACACCTCAAGAGTTCGATGCTCATTACAAGAAGGAATATGAGAATTTCTTGAAGCAAGACCCTCAACGTCTGGCAATGGCAGAGCGGTTAGAGAAGGTATCAGCAGCGAAGAAAAAACCAGAAGAAGAACAGTTGGGAATGGCACTTTAATTCCTAGTTGTCACAAAAAGTCACCTTAGGGTGGCTTTTTTTATGGAGTAAAACCCTTCACTCCAAATAATTTGTAAAATACTGATATTTAAAGGGAAACTATCTACATTGATTTTAAAATTAAACTAAAAACCCTTCACTCCAAAAGTTATGTAAATTAATGATATTTATGGAAAAAGTACCTACATTATTTTTTATTATTCCTTCTGTTGTTAGGTGAATAGCAAAGTAAGTTTCTTGATGAATTAATTTTTTTTATTAAAAAACCCTCTACTCCAAAAACTTTATAAGCACATGATAAATATAAGAAAACTATTATCATTAATTTCTAAAATTAAATTAAAAACCCTTCACTCCAAAAAATAAGTAAACTATTGATATTTAAGCTAAAAGTATCTACATTGTTTTTTTATTCTACAATAGGGAAGTTGGAGGTGGTGATTTATGGTAGACCCAGACTGGTAGCAAATTCCAAAAAATAAATTCTCTAAGCTTATAAAAACCCTTCACTCCAAAAACTAAGTAAAGTTATGATATTTATAGGAAAACATTCTACATTAATTTTAAAATTAATTAAAAAACCCTCTACTCCAAAAACACTGTAAGACAATGATAAATAAAGAAAAGCATTGAATATTATTTTTTCTTGTTTAAGAAATGGAGAAATCTTAATTTTTAATGCTCTACTACGGCGAATTTCCCCCGGTGAAAAACGAGAAAAATAATCAAAAAACTTGTCTGTATATACAACTTCTAACCTATGGGAATGCAGGGTTTTGATATAAACTTGATGGCATAGGCTCATTTCGACCTATTTGATAAATCAATTATAAAAGTGGTGAAACGTATGGCTTCACAAGATCAGATTACCTGGCTTGACTTGAGACGTTTCGGTGCTGATTTGGCTTTGTCTGAACAGAACAAGTACCGCGAGCGTTTGAGTGTCCTACTCATTAACGATGTTCAACAAGCTATTGCGCTTTCTAATCAAAAGCCCGATGACTTCTATGCAGCATTGAAAAACAACGGATTCAAAATCATTCCTTCTGAAATTCCAGAACATCGTAACCGTATGGCGTTGGTCTATAACAACCCTAATGGCAGCTCTGGTCTGAATCCTCGTAACTTCCAGAATGTCTTTCTAAATATGGGGCGTGGTGATATTAAGAGTATCCCTCGCAGTGAGATTACCCCTTTTACGGCTCCGCAACAGTCTCATACAGAATGGCGCAATCTATTCCTGAATAACCGTACTGCGTACCAAAAAGACAATAAAGATTACTATGTGGTGAGCTGTAATCAGGAAAACACGCTCAAGCAAGAATATGATGATTTTGTTCAAAACTCATCTTCTCTGTATGTACGTGCACACCAGATCGACAGTATGCCAATGGAAACCCTTTCTGAATTTGGTTACAAAGGCAATGCCCTAATCAAAGTATATCCGTCACAAGATGCTGCTTATGCTGATGGTCACGATGATTCTGTCATTCGCAAAGAGAAGCTGTCTCCATTTATGCAAGCGGTGTCTGTTCAAGAGAACGGAACCATACTGGCATTTGAAGATTTACGCGAAGTACCTGAAATCTTCAATCATTTACCTAGTGAACACCCTACCTGGGGTGATAAGGCGGTCCTATTCGCTGATGCAGATTTCACGCTGAATACTCTCAACCGATCTGCACATAACACGCTGAACCAAAATAATGTCCGTGAAAATGGTCTGAGTAAAGAAAGCATTGAAGCTGAACTCGAAAAACTCAGTCAAGACTTGCGCGACCTAAACCGTATTTCCCTGTCATTGCTAAGCTTCCGTGAGCCGATAAAAGGTCCTGGTGCAGACGATAACCTGTATTACTTACGAAAAAATCAAGAAGATCAGCAATGGTACTTCCTGACACGCGATAAGGACGGCGAGTTTGAAAAAGAGCTGCTTAATCCGAACAACCTTTTCCGCTTAATGAAAGAACGCCAAGACTATGTTGAAACGTATGTTCACAACCTCTCTGGCAACCACCCTCTTTCTGCTGAAAACAATAAATATAGCGTTGCAGATGCTCTACAGTTTGCTCGTGATTACCAAGCGGTCTATTTGAAACAAGAGCCTGTTCAGGAAGCTCAAGTGGAACCTGTTGCGCCAACTCCGGTTGCAGAGGAAGAACCGCTTGATTTTAACCTCGATACTGCGCCACCACCTTATGTAGAGCCAGAATTACCGGTAATCGACAATGATGCTATTGATGAAATGGAACCAACATCACTTGAGGAATTGATTGCCAAAACCAATCTACGCCCTGCTTCTGAAATGTCGGCTCCACAAGCAACCATCACTTCGGGTCCAACAGATGCTCAGGTGAATGAAATTGTTGAAGGCATGTATGCTCAGATTGAAGAAGAAGTTGAGCAGCTTGAAAATTCAGACGTTCCGGCTCCGGCACAAGCTTCACTGGATGTAGACGTAGATCAACCAATCAGCGTAGAAGCGATCTCAAATTCAATCGACAATGATGCCCTAGCATTCATTCAACAAGTCGGTGCAGAAGAGCGCAAGAAAACATTACTGGCGCGTGAAGAGTATATCCAGAACATGCAAGCTGCCTTGAATGGCGCATTTGGCAAAGTGGATGTGAATGCCACTCTGGATGAAGCTCTTGAACAGATCGCTCCTATTGGTAGTCAGGGAAACGATTTAGACCAGGACAACAACCCCGAACCTAATGCTTCTGCCACGGATAGCACTCTGGAATCCGAAGTTGTATCTATTTCTGGTGAACCGGTGACGTTTGCAGAAGAGCATCAAGAGTTTGTTGAGTACATTGACGATGAAGCAGTAGAGCCGATTTCATCAGACGTAATTTTGCCAGTCACTCAAGATGGCACACAGCTTGATACTGTGGCTGAATCTGGTGCAGACACTCTGGTTTTTGAGAATCCAAACGAGCTATACAGTGAATTGGAGTTGGTGGTTCAGGAAGCGACCTACGTTCCTCGTCAATTCATCAAATCTGATGACCCAAATATGGTAAAGCAAGTACAAACGGCGCAAAGCTATCGCTTGTATGCAAAGCTATTCCTGTTACCTGAAATCGAAAAAGAGATTAAGTCACTTAAAGACCTGTCAGTAACGCTGAAAAACGAGCGTGATGCGGTCTATGAACGTGAAATGGTCAATAACATGGGTCTGACAAAAGACCTCTACCCTTACACCATGCCAGAATCTCGTTCACTGGTTGAAATTCAGGATGAATGGAAAAAAGTTCAAAATCAACTCTCGATTTCCCTAGAGAACCAAGATGCAATCCTTAATCGTATCAACCGCATTGAAGTGGCTTTTGATCGCTCTTTAGAATCTTCGCGCCTGGTATATTCGGAAAACGAGAAAGAAGATCAGCAAGCACTAGATGATCGTGTGACTAAGGCATATCAAACCTTATTCTCCAATGAATCATATCGTCAGCCGGAGAAACTGGATTTACTGGTTGATCATGCGACCCGCACAATGATGGAATCTCAATATCCATTACGCGATATCACTGTTATTAATAAATCGCGTCTGCCACGTTTTAATCGTGCATTCGGTCGTCGCTATCAGAACAGCCGTTTCCTGAAAGCAAAACTGCGCATTAAGAAGGCTAAAAAGCACCACACCATTACCAATGAAATGCCGGCTTTAAAGATTCTCCATAATCAAATTGGCGATCATTTAAAAGGCTTTGGAAAAGCTGCGGGTATTGTTTCTGATGTGGCTGTGATGCTTAAAGGTCTGGAAAATATTACTGGTGAAAACCAATTTGATATTGATACCCCAACAAGCAACTTAACCCGCATGATGCGTGGCTTTGCGGATAAAGACCTGAATGACAGTGCTTCTACCAACTACATGAATGGTATTAAGCGCGGTAGTCAAGAAATTAAAGATACCTATGGTTTTAGATACTCTGACCAGGCATTTAAGGATGCTAAGGATAAGCTGAACTTATGGACTGCTGCTCAAGTTGAGGAATCAAACCCTAAACTGAAAGAGACGCTTCTGTTCAAAGATGGCAGAACAGTAGGTGATTTTGTTCAGCATGAGAACAATATCAATAACCAAGTTGCCCTAGCAGCTTATTTCACTACTAATTTCGTACCACCTGTACAACCTTCCCTAGATGGCGTTAAGTCAATTGGTTGGGCTATGGGTCGCCCAGGTCAGGTAGATCAATTCAAGGTGATTCCATACGATCTAAATGCTGATCTGGATACAGCCAAGTATCAGCCGATGAAATCCCGAAATTATGAAGTTGCTCTGGAAGAATCCTATGACCAGTTCCGCTTGAACTATGTATTCAGCCAACTGAATATTGAAGCGGAAGAAGCACCAAAGATCGAGCAGATTGCCAAACTCATTCGTTCATCCAAGCCTGAGAATGAAGCTGAATTTAAGGCGTTATCTAAAGAGCTGTGGTTCGCAGAACTTAGTTATGACGATTTTAAAGATGCGAATTTCAAACTGATTGAGCCTGAAACAGACGAACAGAAAGCTGATGTAGCCCATGATCTGACTGTAGGTAATACAGTGATTTCAGGTCTTTCAGGTGATGAAGTAGACCGCTTAACTCGTACAACGGTACTGGCAAAAATCCTTGCTGATGGACCAATTGAACGTCTGGACTATGATGTTCTACCTGAAAGCAGCATTGCGACTGTATACGCTAAAACTTTAGAGCCAAGCCAGGAGTTCAAAGCCCTACGCGAATACTTCCGTCCTAGCCTAGATGATCTCAGCATTAAGTTTGAGAACCCAACGCAGTACGTGAATGATATGAGTGAACGTGCTGTACAGGCTTGGAATGATTTAATTACTATGCTGCCACAAATCCAAAGCGACAAACTGGATATTGTCTTGCCAACAATGAGCAGCAATATGGATAGTCCAATCTATCGCTTGCTGCCAGAAACGATTAGCTACAAAGCATTAAAAGGGTTGAATAGCGATCTTGGTTTAGGTGCTGCTGCTGAAAACTGGAAAGTCAGTGAAGCGACGATTTACCTGACTGACTACATTGAAAACTTTGTCGGCTCGAAAAATATGCCGATTAGCCAAAATGATGCCCTTTTACTTAATGTGAATGGCTACATCAAAGCTCTGGCACGACATAACGGACGAGACGAGTACATTGATAAACCAATGATGTATTTCCCTCGTCTGGATAACAGCCAGTTAAGTGATGAATACAAGGCAAATATCAACTTCACACCAAAGCTGTTTGATTTTCTGAATAAGCAGAACAAACAAGTAGCGTCTATATCTTCATTCCCACAAGCACAAAGCTACAATTTGCGTAGTATCCAAGCTGATTTTCTGGCAAACCTAGACTACGGCGCAATAAAGCGTGATATCGCATTATTGGATACTAAACCGATGTTTGGGTCATTCAGTCACTTTGATAACTACACACAAAAGCCGGAATTTAAGAATGCGCAGTCTGTAGATGACCTAATCGACGCACAGCTTAAAGAGCCATTTGTGGGTGTGCCGATGGTGCTGTACAAGTCTCGCGGTTTTAATGCAAATGACTTGTCTCACTTACGCGCAGTACCAAGCTATGTGAAAATCCCGGATTCTAGTAATTTAGAGCCATTGGGTTCAAAAGCGGTGCTTGCTCAAAACTTACGACCAAATGCGTTCAATGAAAGATTTGACCTAGATCAGCATATTGAGGAATTGAAAAATGCTGAACCAGTAGATATTCCTCGCACTATCTTTACTGCATCAGCGATCAATCTTTTCAAAGATGAATTGGACAACAAGAACCATCCTTTCTATGACCCATTCACAATTAAAGCTGATCTGGATGAAGTTGCTATTCACGAAGATATGTCGAGTAAGATGATCACTGATCATAATAGTCTTAAAGACTACTACCGTGAAAGCCTGATATATCAAGCAGAACTATTGGCAAATGCTGTGGAGAAGATCAAAGCTGACCCGAATCATCCAAAACACAATATGCCACAATCAGAACTGGAAACTGCGAATGTGTACCTGGTGAATTATGCTGATGACAAGTTCCCAATACTTGTTGTTGACCATAAAGACACGAATCGCCATGCGATTTCTGCAAAGGGTTCTGTATACAGCGTCGGCTCAGTGGATTTAGGTAATAAAGCCAACCTTGAGCTACAAGCTGACAATATCACCAAAGCAACTGGCTTCGGGGCTATTGTTGAATCTAACAATCTGGTAGAGCGTTTGGTTCTTGATACCACAGAAATCACGCTGTCGCCGTTGAAGGCTCAAGACTTGGACCCGAATACAACTGAACTGGTTAAAGCTCGATGTGCTAGTGATCTGCAAAACAACATTGCTTGGCATTTCGCTAATATTCTTAATAGCAAAAAGTCTGCTTTAGGTCACGCCCTAGTAATGAAGCCTTCAACAGATACGGAGCTTGCACGTTTCAAATTGGTTGATGTACGCCAGTCAGACGCTCACAAGGCGGTGGAAGATGGTTGGAAAGTGATTACAAGCCACGGCTTTGATGATTCGGGTAATAAGTATCAAGAAGTTAGTCAGGCTGAAAAACTGAATACCATGCTTCAAGCATCTGATCTACTACCAAAAGATTTTGAAGCTACTCGCCAATTGTTGTCTGGTAAGGATAATGCAACCGGAAATGATAACCGGGGCTATTTCGGGGATGTAGGAACCAAGCTCAGAGGTGCACATAAAGACCGCTATGGCTATAACTTCTCTATTGACAATATCCGTCAAATGTCTAATGCCGAAGCTCAATCATTAGTGAACAAAAGTAAAATCTGGACGAAGCCAGACTTCAAAGAAGTTGCAGCGCGTACAGGTGATATGAAATTCGCTATCGTTGCTCAGGCTTTCTACGATATGTTGCCTGGAAAACCTAAATTGCTTGAGAGTGCTGAAAAAGACATTATGAAGCGCGTTTATAGTCTTGGCTTCTACAACGACATGGTATCAGGTGTTCGTAACGCGACAAACCTATCAAACAGCCTGACTGATTTCGCGTCAAAAATATCTCAGTTGTCTAGCGAACTGAATAACTCGTATGGTAGGTCACTTGGGGTACATAACCTTGAAAGATTGTACTCAACCAAAAAGAGCTATTCGGACCATTCCGTATCAAATATCTTATTGGATGCTCCTAGCTACATTAACCCACTATTTAGTGAACTGCGCGAACCAAATCTAAAAAGCTATCCGTTTCATCCACTTTTGAATACAGCACTTCAAAAGGCTACAGGAAAGCTGCTAAATCCGAAAAATAGTAAGTATGAGTTCCAGAACATCTATGAACACATAAATGACTTCTCTGAGGACCCTGTAAAAGACAAACAGATCAGCAAAGAATTTGCTCTGTATATACAGACCGGTGAGCTGACTACTAACCTGGTAGATAAGCTTGGTTATTATGCTGCCAAAGAGATTAAAGAAAGCAACGTACCTGTCCGTAGCTACGAAGAAGTGTTGGCTGAACTCCCTGAACCTACTCAGGAGAAAGAAGCTACACCGAAGCAACCAAAGGAACCTAAACCTTCTGCACCAGAAAACTCACTTGATCGTGACAGCAAGACAATGGCAGTAGTAACGCCTGTCGATGGTCGTGAAGGAGTTATTCATCAGGAAGTGAAATCTTCTCGTTGGGGTATGCTCTCTTCTACTCGTATTGGTGAAGATTATCGTCAAGGCAAAAATGCTGATGCGTTTGATCTGCGAAATACCTTCGGTATGAACGCCGTTGAGTTTGGTAACTCTACCCCTCTGTATGTCCGTCAAGAAGTAGCGAACCTTGCTTTTGATGCAATGCGTGATCTGGCGAAAGTTTTGAATCTGGATGAATCTAAGATTTCCTTAGGTACTGGACTGGCATTCGCTTCTCGTGGTAGCAAGGGCGCAGCAGCTCACTATGACCTGGCAAACAATATCATTAATCTGTCTGGTCAAAATGGCGCGGGTTCACTCGCCCATGAATGGTTCCATAGCCTAGACAATTACCTCGGCAAACTAGAAAAGAACTACCTCCTAGATAAGAAGTTTGATTTGCCAACCGCTACCGTGAACGCTACTCACTTTTTATCCGATATGGTTGCTCGTGGTTATGAACCACGCACACCTATGGCGAAAATGATGGTCGATATTATGGAAAGTATGCGCTTCAAATCTCCTGAACAGCCTAAAGCTGCTCCGGCAGAGGTAGAGCCAGGCAACCAGAAACTATCGTACCTATTGAGTGCTAAAAAGAGCGAGCTACAGCTTGAGTGGTATGACAAAGCATCCAAACTGCAAGGTACTGGACCAACTTTCAGTGTTGCCGGTGTGGAACCGAAAGGTAACGACCTTGAAGAGTATCTGAAATGGACGCTCAAAAAGTCTGAATCTATCGCGGAGAACTATAACAACAAAGTTGAGAAGGTATTTGCTAAGGATGCCAAGCATTGCAAGGATGATACTAATCTGAGTGGGTTTAAATATGCTTCTGATCAATTCTCTACCCTCATTGAAAAGAGTACACCACAGTTCGGTATATCGTCAGTCACTACCTTTGTTAAGACCCAATACCCACATTACAGTGAAAAGCAACGTAAAGAAGTAATTGATGGCTTGGTGAAGGATATTTCCTCTCAATCTATTGCTGATCAAATGGGTGGATTGCATTGTAAGTTGATGGCTGTCCAGTCTGCGCTATACATGCGTGATCAGATACTTAAATATGCTCCTGATCACCTCAAGAGCGAAGATAAGGTTAGTGAGTTTGTACGCAGCCATAGCGTTACAAATTTACTTGAGCTGCCTAAACCTACTCCGGCTGCGGTAGCGGTTGTTGCTTCTGCTGATGCTCAAGCCGTGGCTGAGAAAATTCCTACTGAGTTCTATCGTTTCGCTCAACGCCAGGACAAACGAGGTGGCAAGGACTATTGGGCTACGCCGTGGGAATTGTTTGCTCGTACCGGTGAAGCGTATATAAATAAAAAGCTTGAAGATTTGGGCTTTAAAAACACATTTTTGGCATCAGGTAACAGCACAATAGAAAGTCCGATCTTACCGGTTGGTCCTGAGCTAGAAGAAATCGAGAAAAAGGTGGATGCTCTGGTTGAATATATTGGTCAGCACATTCTACAATCAAGCAAAGTTAATGTTGCGGAAAATGAACTTTCTCAATCTAAAGAAAACACTCTTGATGCTGAAAAAGATAAAGAGTGTAAGAACGAGAAAGGTCAGGAGTTAGAACGTGAAGATGGGCTTACAATGTAAGCCCTCTCACACAGTAGAAGCAGTTAAAAACGAGGGTTCTGTTAGACCCTCACCTTTAAGGTACATATATGGAAAATAATACTCAACAAACGTCTGAAACACAGACGATTGAATCAATTGAATATGTCCAAACTGAACAGGACAAAGCTGTAATCAGCTCTTTACAGCACATTACGAACTCACTCATTACTGAATATTTAGGTGAGCATGAAGATCACTGCTTTATCTATAATAATCGTAAGATGCGTAATGCTAACCGGATTCAAAAGCTCATTTTCCCTTTTATTATACGAATGGTTGAGCATAAATTAGGGGCATTTACTGGAACCAAGCAAGATAACTTTATTTTTCAGTTCACGCACGAAAAACGTGCCGGTAATATGGTGAGCGTAGTAGGCATTAACCGTGAAAACCCACCAATGTTTATGTTGGTGTCATCAGCTCTTATATTTGTCTTTAATACATACTTCAAAGAAAAAGCGCATCGTGTAGATTTGCACAATTATATTGCTGCAATCAATCCATAAACAAAGGGGTGAAATATTCCCCCTTTTCAATTAAGTTTATTAAACGATCTGTCAGACGTTAAAGATAAAATTATATGAATAAACCTATTGTTATTCCTGATAAATTGAAAAATACAGTTAGTGTATTTTTAAATAAAGGTGATATTAAACCATCAGAAGCTCCTTTGCTATTATCCCTTGCTGCATTTCAAGAAATGTATATTAAGAATATTACTGTTGGTTCAAATGAAATAGATGAACGCATAATTAAAATATTAAAAGATTCTATTAGGCTAGAGTTTAAAAAAATATTAATTGAGGTTAATGATATTTCTTTCAACGAAAATTATAATACCCTTCGATATAATAAACCCACTCTTCGTCTTGTATATAATGATATTGAAAACGATGAAATATTTGAGCGTATAAACAGTATTCTTATTCAAGAAAATGATATTGATTATGAAAAGGTATTATCGCTTTTCTTATCTAAGAAAATTGGTATTGGCTTGGAAATTGATCTAAAGAACCTCAAAAAAGTTAAGGATTTAAGCTCTATTTTCAACCTCATACAGCAAGAAACCAAAGGTGTTTCTGTTCAGCGTTTGATTGATGCGGGTGAGTTTATTAAGGGTGTGCGCTTCTTTGAGGTAAACCCTTATGAAGAGTATATACCTAAAAATAAAAGCATTACTTTGATGTGTATTTGTATGAATAAAAATATAGAAAGTTTTATTCTAAAAAATACAATAAATCTTGCTAGAAAAGAGCTTGTTTATCTATATAAAGGAAAAGACCTAACAAAAGGCTTAAACGAAAATGGTGATATAATTATAGGAATTAAAATGAATAAAGTTTATAATATGGAATATGGTCAAAAAGCCTATATAAACTTGGAGTAAGTTACCCATGACGACCGAAGATAAAAAATATGCGCCATTGAGCTATGTATTGTTAAAAGAGTTCTCAGCAGAACCATTTATTGCTCAAGTATCTGTAGATGCACAAACACTTATTCTAAGTAATCGTGTGAATCTCTCACAAATTTTGGCTGTGGATGAAGTTATTGAAACTCCACTTGGTAGTCGTACCGATTGGTTGACTAAGTACCCATTAACTTATCGTGCTTTGGCTAAGTTCATTACAGAAGTTGAAGGAACTGATCTCAAAATAGAGAACCAAGCTTTAAGTGAACGTGCTGCTGATATTAAAGCTACAGATAGCCTTCTACAGATTCGTGCCTTGCATTTCCTTTCTACTCGTCACAATGCTGAACTCATTGCTGCCGAAAAAAAAGTACAAGAAAGTATCAGCGTTGCTTTGATTGAAAGTGCGGTACTTTATGCCCTACAAAATGACGATCTAATATGCGATCTTCATAGCCACTTCACTACGCTTTATCACAAAGCGCAAAGAGAAGAAGCAGAAACTTTCTCATTTGATTTAACGGAATAGGCTTATTCCTATTGGTGCTGATATGGATTATTTAATTTCACCGTTTGGATTTCCTCCTGTTGGTTATGAGCTACCTAAAGAAATAGACGACCAAATCAGCACTGAAAACATAAATGCTGCATACAAAGAGGTCTACGAGCTTCTTCAAAAGGTATGTGAGCAAAACTTATGGCGTAACCAATTCCAAGACCAAAATCGTGTCGAACAAACACGATTTTTTTCAACTGCAAAATACTATTATCTTTCTGGGTTCCAGATTCGCGGTTTAGCTGAACTGCACCTGGCTCTTAAATATCACTTAGATACCTGGGTAAAACTAGAAGAATCACGGACTGGTTATTCTGGTGCTTATTGTTTTGATCTACAAACACGAATTGATACATCCGAACCAATAAAAATTGTTTCTTCAGCAAAAGAGCCTGTTCTAATTGCCACTTGGACCAAAGCTGAATTTCATGCTGATCTATCAGTTCGTGAAGATGAAAAGCCATATACACATGCAAGTTATCCCCTGCACTATGTAAAGTTATCTCAAAATAATTCATTTAATCTGGTCAGCTACGAAGATTATTTTCCTCTATTTAAAGAATTAGGGGTTCAGGATTTCAAGACCAAAAAATATGTCTTGAGCTTCTTTGAATCTTATATCTTCGATCAGAACAAAATATTACGTGTAGACTACTCAGAAAAGCGTCTGACCAATGCCAAAATTATGATGATGCACATACTTGGTCGATTCCTCTGTATCGAAACACAAGTGGTCTGTGATTATCTGGATGCAAAGCTTTATACCTGGAGTGCGGAAGTAACTGGTGACTACACTATGTTCTTCTCAGCAGCTCTAAATGCTATTTTTGGTTTTATTGATGATCTGATCATTTTAAAAGAAAAGGCTACAGCCAAAGTTCACGGCACTAATTCTGAAAGCATATATCAATTATTTAAGGACGATTATTTTTATAGCTTTGAAAAAATGGAAAGCGCAGAGATCGTTGATCAGCTAAATGGTGTGAATTATCAGCCTGTAGATGATGATACTGACAGCTTTTTCAATACAACTGAAACAGAATCGGACTACAAAAAGATAGTTCCTGATCTAACTTTTGATTTAGATACGCCTATTGATTTTCCACAACAAGCAAATAGTGATGCAATTCAGTTTGTCCATGTTGAAGAGCTTAATAAAACAAGTAACTCTTTCAGTTTAGAACCTAAAGAGGAAATACCTAAAAAGCCCTTACTGCCAGATTTTAATTTTGATGATACAGCTCCTAAACAGCCGGTAAGTTCAGGCAGTCAAGCTAAGAAAATCTCAGCAGATGATTTTGGTATCTTGGACCTTGAAGATATAACTGAATGTGTAGTGATCGAAGTGGAATCCTCGGAACCAAATCAGTCAGCAGAACAAGAAAAAAATATCCCAGCTCTCGATTTTTTTAGTGTAAATAGCTCTACACGCAGACAGATTGATACTGCCAATGAAACTAAATCTACAGAAGTTGATAGCAGCCCTCCCCCGATTACAGTAAAAAATATTCCAGAACTAAGCGAAACAAGCATAATAAAAGCAATGCTTAACTCGCCTTATGATGAATCTGCAAATATTCGTATAGCCAATGCCAAAGGTAGTGTTGATCTAGTTCTAAAGCAGAAGGAACAAGAGGTAGAAACTCGTGCTAATGATTTTGATAGCACGTTTGACTTACGTTCTACAGAAACCTTTATCACTCACGACACAACTGTTCAGCATGACGATATTGTTAAAAAAGTAACTGAATCTCGTCAGTTAGTAAGCATTGAAGAGAAAAGAAAAGCGGTCGTAGCTATGCACGATGCTGTAAAAGTAAAACATCCTTTTGTACCGCGTTTAACTGATGTGGCTGCATGGACTGTCCTAACAAAAAAATGGCTACACTTGCTTTCTTTCGTTGAAACCAAAAGTATAGTCAATATTCCAATTGCGAACCGATCTACTTATTTTGATTTAATGTGCTTAAAGCAAAACGTACTTAAATCATGGAGTAAGTTGGAAAGTGGCTATCTACAGCATCAGTATTTAAAGAGCATTGCTTTTGATGTTTTTAATACGATTTACGAAACTTGGGAATATCGACAATATCTTGATGATATGTCTAAAACAGTAATTGATAAGGCAGTTTCTATAACTAAGATACGTTGTGCTTATAACCTGACTACGCATGAAACTATTGAGTGGGCGAAACTGACAGAAGAGCAACTACAAGAAAGCTTGTTCATAGAATCTTTCCAGTATAAATTCGACATTGTTCTACCAGAAATGCGAAAAGATAAAATTTCAGATTTAAAAACGGCATTTACTCAACTCTATGACAATGTTCAGTCTAATTATTTAAAGGTATTTGGCAAGTATCCAGGTGCAAGCCATATTTTCCGTCTAGCAGCGATAATCTTTGATTTATTAGTTTTGAATGCGCATGAGACAGCAGATTATTCATTAGAATTTCAGGATGATATTTTCTCTGTATTATCTGAATTTAAGGCAGACTTCCATGATGCACGTAAGCTCGATGGACTGAACGAAGATAAATTTTATGTCCAAGCAATCTTAATGGATATTGAGCCATTTGTTCGTAGAAGGATATCCCCCGAAAAACTTTTGTCATTCGCATAAAAAAGAAGCCCTGAACTTTCAGGGCTTCTTTTTTTGGTTAAGGGGATGGACTTAACCATTCATCAGGCTTGTTGTAATTTTCAGCATTATTCGCATCAAACTCTACCCCTGCTGTGCTATCTGGACCTTCACCAAATCGAACCGAGTTCTCATTAGTATTACCAAGATCAAGGTCACGGCGTTGACGGTTAAAGGCTTGAGTAGAAATCAGGCTTAAAGCATCATTTTTAGCTTGAACTGGAACAATATGATTGTCCATAAAGTCATTAGCGATCTCAAGCGGTAAGTTGTTTTCTAACGAAGCGGTTAGATTCTTACGTTGTTGACTTAAACAGTCCTGGGGGAAAATTGGCGTATCAGGCATCAAAGGTTCAGCAGCAACTAATTTGTCACCACAAGGGAATGTACTACCTGTAAAATCACGCAAAAAAACAGGGATACTTGTTTCATAAGTTGGTTGTGACATAGCAAAATCCTAAAATTAATATTTACATAGATATGTTTGGTGTTGAGACTTGACGGTGCTCATTTTGCTTATCTCTGGAAACATTATTTTCTTTAGCAAGCGTTTTGTCGAGTGTTTTTTGCTGTTGTGCAGTAATAGTATTCACTGATTCTTGCATCAAATCCAAAGTCAAACGCTGATCATTCGTAACAGATTCCAAACCGGCTTGAATCTGGTTTGTGAGACTGGCTTTCGTAGTACGATCAACAGATAAACCTTCAATTTGACTAATAGCATTAACTATTTTGTCTGTTACAACTTTTCTATTTGCATTGGAGAAGGTATAGGAATTGCTTGTCTCTGGATTCGGTTCTGCTAATAGTACGGCTGAGTTAAATGCTGCGTGGATGGCTTTACTAACTTTAGTCACTTTTTTATAAGTCAAAATTTCACGGTCGTTGATCTCTATTTTGCTCGGACTAAAGCTTTTATCCCACTCTTTTTCTGTTTTGAGATTGTTAGTTTCTTGCAAGATAAATTTGCGCAATTCTGCGCCTTTATGATTCGAGTTTTGGGCTAGATTCAGTATTACAAAAGCATCAAGCTTATGCTTCAAATCAGGATTTCTACTGGTTTGACTATCTAATATCTGCTTTACGCCTAGTAAACCGCCTGTTAGGTCAGCCGGTGATTTGTAAGCACTCATTTCTATTATCCTGCAAAGGTTAGCAAACTAAGCCTTTCTCTAAATACATCACTAACAAGCTCTTCAAAAAGTAGCACATACTATGTTGTCAAACTGTCGTAACACTATAAACCCTGTTTTGACTTCTATTTCAAGCTGTTAGGCGTAAACAATTGTAAAAATACAAGTGTGAAATCTAACATTTCCTTGTGCTATTGATTCCATGTAATAAAACAAAAGCAAGACAGTGGTAATTCAGGTTTTATTTTAATACGTTTTTGTAAGTTATTGATAGTGGTTCAACTAATCAGTAAACAAAAAAATAAAAAGGCTATACTTTGGAAAACACATATTAGTTAAAAGAAGTAAGTGTTTTTTCAAAATCTTTTTTAACAAAAGGAGCATAAAAAACACATCTTTAAGTAAGTAATTGAAAATACAAATTATATCAACCAAAAAGCTTAATAAAAACATTTCCGAATAGGTTGTTAGTAATCTAATAAATAGTATTAATATTTTTTTACCTATTTATTTTGAGATAGGCAAGTACACATATTAAACACCCTTTAATATTTAATATAAATTTGTTGAGAAAAAAACCATACAAAAGTTATCAGTTTTATTAGTAAAGCTTGGTGAAAATTGTTCTACCTCTGATAAGTAGAAATGACGTATATTAGAGGGGTCTATGTACATTCGATCTGTTAGACGAATGAAAGAAAATTGGTACAAAAACCAAAAATTTAAACAAATATCGTGACTTCATCCGATATGCCTTAGGACGATACGAAATGTCTATATATTGTCAGATCGCATCGAACCCTGACTGTAGTAATGACCAAGCCATTACGATGTTGGGGTCGATATTCGGGAAGAACTTTATAGATGCGTTTATATCTGGTTCCAGTCCGGCTAATGCACAGCCAGAAGTGGGAACCTTAGCACCTGTATTAATGGGTGGTATTGCGTCTATTGCGTTTTCTCTCTCGATAGTAATTGCGTCTTGCTTATTATTAACAGCACTACTCAACTCCGCACAAGATGGTGAAGCTTTTGGCACAGGCAGTTCCAAAGCAACCATTGTTATGCGTTTCCTATTTTCCTGGCTAATGCTTTTACCTACGCCTAGTGGTTATAGTGTTATTCAGGTTATTTTGATGACGTTTGTTTTATGGAGTAATGGCTCCACCAACAAGCTCTATCAAGATTCAATTAAAGAAGCATTGTTCTCCACAAGAGGTTTAAGTCAGCCAACTGACGCAACTCGTGATATTTGGGGATTACGTGCTACCGCAATTCAAGCATTGCGTCAGATTCACTGTGTCTCTGTACTTAATGCTGAATTTTATGGACAAGAGCCTAAAACAAATGTCTGGTTAGCCCGATCTTCAACAAATGCCAATATTTCTGTACCGCCGGGATGGACGGCTAATATAATTCCTAGTGATCGTGTCATGGGAACTTTCATGTACGGACATTATGATAAAGCCTATAACAAACAAAGTGTTGATGCCAGTGATACAAGAACTTTTACTAAAGCCACATTCTTCTACGCAACATCCGATAAAGGCGGGAAAATTGGAACCAGTACATCAGGAATCTGTGGTTATAGAACTCTGACAATTCAGCGATTTGATACGCAAGTACAAAGCTTTATTGACAGTATTAATAACCCAAATGATAAAGATTTAACTTATGACGGCGATCTGAAAAAAGCAGTTGGTCTGAGTTCTGATGAACAAAAAACTGCTTTAAATGCGATTGTTACATTGAACCAATCTATCCAGGCAAAAAAATACAACTTTATGATTTCGTATTTGATGCAACTGGAAAAATGGTACATGGACCAAAACATCATTGTGACTGCATCTGAAAACGTGGGGGAAAATCCATTTAAGAATGCAAGCATAGCGTCCTTAGATAATTTGGTGGACAGTAATATCACTCAAGCCAATACAATTGTTAAAAACCTTCTAAGTTCAGGACATGATGCTGCCTTTGGTGCTGCGCTTGATGCACTTTCAAATATGTTGGTAGGAAAAGGTTGGACACAGGCTTCGAGTATTCGCCAACGTGTCTTAGGCTTCCAGAATGAAATGCAGAAAGCGAATAAGGCGCAAGTTTTCACTTTCTCTGACCCTGTTTTGAATGAAACTGTCGTTTCGGGGGAACAAGGTAAAGCGATTCGTGCTTCTGTTGTGGAAGCTTTTGACGCATTTACAGCTAAAATCATTACCCGACAAGACTGGAACGTGGGATTAGGAGAACTTGGTGCTTCTCAGGGGCTTTCAAATGCTACTGATGCAGCAGCAGCCCAACGATCAGCAGAAAACTACATTGCAACAAACACCACTTGGATTAATGATCTTCAAACCGCAGTTGTTTATGCGCTATTACATGGTGGTAGTGGACCTAGCGAAAAATATGCACAGCAAAAATCAAACTCAGTAAACCCTTTGTCTAAATACAATTCTGAGACTGATGTAATTGCTAATATGCAAAAAGCCGGTGAATACATGATGGCTGCATCTGTAGCTGCCAATATGTTGAAAATCAGTGTTGAATCAGTTTATTTATCTGGAAGGTTATTACCAGGATTCTTCTTTGAAGATAAAAAGAATCAGGTACTTGATGCTGTTTATCACTTTGTTTCTAGTATCGCCTATCCAATTCTAACGACATTAATGATGGCATGTATGGCTTTAGGTCTATACATGGCTGTAATTATTCCATCAATGCCTACCCTGTTCTTTACCACGGCAGTCGTTGCATGGTTTATTCACATTATTCAAGCTATGGCGGGTCTACCGTTGTGGTCATTAATGCACATGATTCCTGAGCGAACCTTTGCCGGCAGCCAGACACAAGGCTATGTGACGATCATTGCGTTATTCTTACGTCCGATCTTGACACTTGTAGGTCTGTGGTTCGGTTTCATCTTATCGAACCCTATCCTGTTCTATGTTACTGATGCTTTCTGGGGTTCACAGTTACTTCAATTTAACTCGACACAGGGGGGTGATATTTCAGCCGTATTCTTCGGCTTTGTTACCTTCGCCGGTTGGATGACAGCTTACTGCACATTGATATTAGCTGTTTGCTATATGATCTTCGGTCTCTGCTCGCAACTACCAAACACTGTACTTGAGTGGTTGGGTAGTAGCTTGAACGCGGGTAACTGGGGTGAAAGCAACGCGCAAACTTCTATTCAAGGTATTTCTGGAAATACGCCTAAAGGTGGTGGCGGTGGTAAGGAATTGAAACGCCCTAACTCTAACCCTAAAAATGGCGGTAATGAACCTTCTGGCGGTGGTGGTTCAACCGCATATAGTGGAAAATCCCCTGCTAACGGCTTAACACAAATGCCAGTTAGCCATAGTCTAACAGGTGGCGGTAAGGGCGGTTCGGGAGCCACAGGTGGAGCCGGTGCTAATGGCACAACTTCAAACCCTACTGCGGGGGGAATTGGTGGAGCCGGAGCTACAGGCGGTTCGGGTGCTACAGGTGGTGCGGGTGCTACAGGTGGAGCGGGTGCTAATGGCACAACTTCAAACCCTGCTCGCACTCAGTCATACGGTGCTAACGGCGCGACTGTTGTTGGTGGTGGCGGTAGTTATGCGGGTGGAACAAGCAATGTCCAGTCAAGCAACACTGCAACGATGACAACTAGCTTAAATAGCCAAAAACCAAAAGGCATGAGCTTTAATGCTTCTGTAACCCCTCCTATGTCATCTGGCAAAACTTCATCTAGCGGTGGAGCCAGGGGGAAAACAGGTAACGGCAAAAAAGGCGGTTAATCTGTAAAATATAAAAAGGTCACTTTTTAAAGTGACCTTTTTTTTACCCAGATTATTAATTACAAAGACAAGTTCTGTAATTTTTCAAATAAAGGTTTATTGCTGTTTTCTAAATAGGCAAACGCTTCAACAGAGTTGGTTGTAGGAACTTGGTTTTTAGCAAAATCTACTTTTTTTGCAGCTTCTTTTAAAGCATTAATGAAGCCCTGTTTCTGATAAATTTTACCATTTTCCCAACTCCCCAGAACATTCTTTAAAGCGGTAGTTTGTGTACTTAAAATGGTATTAACAAGAGTGAAGGTAAATACAGTCTCACCTAAATTTTTAACCTTTGCTTTGGATTTTTGAAGTTCTTGATCTTTAATTTTTAATTGAGCTTTTAAAGACTGAATTTCATCATCCTTTTGAGAAAAAGCATTAGATAAATTTTGATTATCGTCCACTAACTCATTGTACTGTTGACTAATAGTTGAAATATGTTCCTGTAGAGACGCATTATTATTTTGCGCTTCACGATGAAACTGAGCCAATTTTTTAGCTTTAGCCAAAAGGACATTATAAGCATCGACTAATTCATTGTATTCATCATCATTAGCCTGTGCTTGCTTACGGACACTACGACCATGTTCGTAATCAGCATGAGCATTAAGAATTTCCATAGCGCAGTTATTCACCGCTTCTTGAACGGCGAAAATATTATTAGCATAGTTAAAGTTTGACATCTTAATCTGGCTCCATTTATCTTAACACTTTTACTGATTTCAATTGCAAATATACTTAACTGTTGCAACGGATTTAATTATAAAAAAAATAACCTAAAACATGGCATAAGTCAACACATATTGTTGTTTCAGTTGTATAAATCTAAATCTATCTTATTTAACAACGTAGATTAATTTTTTTTTAAATATAGGGTAATATTCAAACATACGAAATTTAACTAATTAGTTGTGTATTGGGACTTAGAGACGATAGCTGTTGCTTGAGTTGTAGCCCACTAAAGATACGGATTATAAGATGACCACACATCAACTTAGTATAGGAAGTGGGCTTAAATTTAGCACCTTATTTCTATCTATATTTATAGCTTCTTCAAGCTTATATGCTGCTGAAAATACGACGAGTTCTGTCAATACGGTGACAAAAAAGGTCGTAGAAAAAGCAGCAGAAGAAAAGAAAACTGAAAAAGCACCAACTACAGTGCCATTTACAGGACAGTCCAACAATAACTTATTCCCACTACAAACTCACTCTGTACGTCAAGGCGCGGGGCGTTTCGGTGAAAACCGTAATGGTCGTAGTCATGGGGGTGTAGATATAAACTATGCTACGGCGAATAAGAAAAATGAAAAGATGGTTGCCATCAATGACGGTAAGGTAACATTCAGGGGTGGTACTATGAATGCCCTGGTTATCACTTTGGATAATGGCGATCAGATTGCTTATCTGCACAACCAATCGAATTTAGTTAAAGTAGGGCAACGTGTAACTCGTGGTCAGGACGTTGCTATCATGGGTAACAGTGGTACTGGACCTGTGCATCTACACTTTAGTTATGCAGTGCCAAACAAACGTGCTTTTGCTCACCATTTAAAGTCAGATAATGTGGCTAACTCTTATAAAGGGTCAAGCTCACTCAAAGCTCTAATTAATAATGGGCATGACTATACCAGCAAGCAAATGTCCTTAACAAACCCTGCTCCCTACTTGCCTGAGGATGTATTATTTGTCTTTGGTAATGCAGCCGACCAAGCTATGAACCCTTATTTGGGTAATACAATGCGTACCCAATGGAACGCATTGTATAGCGGTGTAACTGGTACTACGCTCCAAGTTCCAAGTTGCATTCAAACTCGTGGTGGATGTACAAAAGTAATTCATGGCAAAAAATTTCCGAAGGTTGCCTTAGCTGGTGGACAGGTGGGAAACATGGATGCTTATGCAGCAGCTAATACCGCAATTGCACAAGGTATGGCTGACGGCTCTATCCCTGCTGAAATGGCTAACCAAGATTATGTATCCCCTGCTGATCTATCTCGTTATATGACACCGCGAACTATTTTTGGTGGTAATGCGGAAGAAGTGGCTCTGGATACAGGTGATTTTAACCTATCGCCTTCTGAGCAGATCACTAAGCTAGGTTTGTCTCGATTTGGTAATGAGGGGTGGGCTAAAAACCTATCAGCAATGTCTATGCGCGGTATGCTAACTGAATACCTCAATATGACTACTGCTAATAATTACCTCACTAAAGAACAATATAGACAGCAAGAACGTATTGAAGCTTTGATGGCAGCTTATGTTGCACAACGAGCGCAGCGTTTCTCTGGTTATGTTGATCGAGCGTATGCTGCTACTGAGGAAGCTCGCGTAAATGCTGCTGTAAGCGATATGCCTTTAGAGCGATTATTTACAGAGGATTTTGACTATACAACCGTGACTGATTCGGAAGATTTCAGTCAAATCTTAGCTTCTGCAAAAGGTGAAGTACCTCGTGTTTGTAAAGGTGGTATTGCTCAACACCGAAAATTACAACAATACCCTGACCTACTACCGGAAATCGAGCGCGTAGCATTAAAATTTGGTTTTAACCCGAATGACTTGGCTGCGGTGATCGGTTTTGAATCTGGTGGCTTCAATCCTAGAGGTATGAATCCGAATGCTTCTGCTACTGGTTTGATGCAGTGGACACGAATGGGTATTGCTGACATTTCACAATCATTATTCCAGAAAGTAGGTTTATATCCTAAATATGCACCATCAAAAAATAAAAAGGGTCATTGGGGTTTTGGTACAACTACTGAATCACATCGAAATACAATTCTATCAATGAGTGTCACTGAGCAAATGTCTCTAGGTGAAGCATATTTGACAGTAAAAGTAGCCCAGAATAGGCGGTGGCGTAATGAATATGGCAATATTGCTTTAAAAGATATTCGTCACCTGTACCCGCTTGTTTTAGGCTCCGCAACATACGTTAGCCCAAGTGAGCAATATCGAATTAACCGGGGTATGGATACTAATGGTGATGGCAAGATTACCCCTGCGGAAGCAGCAACAAGCCCTAAGTTTTATCCATACTTATGTCAATATTTCCCGAAATATCCTTAATAAAATTGTAGTGTAGCGGTGCAGATATGAAAAACTTAAAAACCGTAGTAACAATGGTTTTGATCGCAGCAAGTTCGCTGTCAGTTAGTGGCTTACAAGCCGGTGAAGCAACGCCAAAAACAAGTTTCTATCAATTTCAGACTGGTGATTTTAAGGATTACCATGCTTTTAAGCAGAAATATACCAACATTAACCTGGTGTTAAATAAGTGCTCGTCAGTTGATATGGATTTAACCTCTGAGAAGCAATATCGCTGTCTACAGAAAATCAACTCTGAATTAACTAATGCTAATTCAATGCTGTACTCGAAGTTAGATCAATATGATAGAAGTGATTACACGACTGGTATTGATTTGGGCTTTCAAAAAGCAATGAAAGGCTGTGAAAGTGCTTACCCTGCTCGAATGCAGAAACGCTTTAAGAACCAGATTTTAAGTTGTAAGTTACGTTTGCAAGTTGAACGCATCAATTTTATTGCTTTCCGTTCATTGCCTTACAGTTCATAAGGAGCACCTAGAATGAAACTTAAATTTTTTATGAGCTGTGCCATTGTCGGTTTGTTCTCTACTGTAGCTCATGCTGATTGTGCGTCTGAAAAAGCTCGCTATGATTCAATCAAAAATCAATTTGGTAGCTGTATTTCTACTACATTGAAACAAAATGGTGACGACAGTAAAAATACGATCCTGAATTGTTATGATTCAGCGCAAGATGCGCTAACCTCTCAGATTAAGAGTATTCGCACATCAAAGAAACAGGCGATAAATGAAGCTGAATGGAAAGAAATAAACCTGAATCATCAGAAGGGTGTCCAGGCTTGTACAGAAATTTCAAATTCAGTGCCATATTCAAATTTCACTGGCTATTTAGATATTGAATGTGAAGCTAATTTCTATTTCTCTTTAGCCGAAGCAGCAATTGAAATGCACTATCCTAAACCAAAAAAATAAAGCATAAAAAACCCGCATGATGCGGGTTTTTTATTATTTGGACTCTTTTAGTTTAATTAAATTGCGTTTGTATAGATCACGCATGATTTTCTCAACGTCAATTAAACCTTCGACCATTGCTACACTCATAAGGGTATAGAAGTCCTTATAAGACAGATTACGCTCATTATTAATGAGGGTGCTTCTTAGGTTAGAATGCAAAATTGCATCAATTCCAAAATTGGATTGAGTTATACGCCCCTCAGTTGTTAATCCCGCAAAGCGGTAGATCACATTGCGCTTTAAGGTGCGTTTTGAATCTTCTGTATCGCCCCCCTCCTGCTCTCCTGAATTGTCACTGAGATCGGAGGTTTCATTTTTTGTGTTCTCTTCCGCTTTAGCCTTAGCATCGGCAGCAGCCTTAGCATCGGCAGCAGCTTTAGCATCAGCAGCAGCTTTAGCTTCTGCCTGAGCTTTAGCATCAGCAGCAGCCTTAGCATCAGCAGCAGCCTTAGCATCAGCAGCAGCCTTAGCATCAGCAGCAGCCTTAGCATCAGCAGCAGCTTTAGCATCAGCAGCAGCTTTAGCATCAGCAGCAGCTTTAGCATCAGCAGCAGCTTTAGCTTCTGCCTGAGCTTTAGCTAGTTTTTCAGCGTCATCAGCAGCAGAAGTCTGAGCATTTTGTTTAATCTGTTGTGTAACAGGATTAGTTCGAGCACCACTTAATAAGCCACCGCCAATAGGCTGAACATTAGGTGTTCCGGCTTTGCCTTTATTATTGGTAGTCATATTATTCCCCTGCTTTTGCTTCTTGATGTGTTAATTCGTTATCAGTATCAGTGTTTTCATCTTCCTTAGACAGATCAGGTAAAACACCATGTTCTAAGTAATAGAAAATTTCTTTTATTAAGCTTTCTTGATCTTCAATACATGGCGCAACTGCGCGTTTAGGACCAGTAAAGTAAGGTTTACCTGCATCAGCCATGTCACCAAGCACACCAGAAAAAGTCATTCTACGATACTGTTGACGCTGCGGAATGACTGTTTGAGTGCAAGGTAATCCTGTCATATTTAAGACTTCCCGAATTTGTTTCACCATTGGGTCACGTTTATCACAAATATTAATCATTGAGATAATAGGAATGCTTGCCGGATTTACACCTAATGTATTTGCAGTATTTACCAAGCTGCTTACAAGACGACTTAAAGCCAAAATATCGTAGTTAGATGGCAAAACAGGCACAACGGTTAAATTAGCCAATAAAATAAGCTGTGTTAAGAATGGGTTTTCAATCCCCGGTGTATCAATAACGATAAAATCATTTTCTTCACGTAAATATTCAATTTCTGATAATAAAGCAAGTGGAACACGAACTTGCATTAATTCATCACCTGTATTACGCCCCGCTTTAGGTTCACTAACAGAGCGTCTCAAGTTCAGGCTCATCTTATTATAAGATTCTTCACTATTAATGATTGGGTCATGCTTAACTTTCAAACGACCATAGCCATCTTGCATATAATTTTGGAAATAAGAATTACAAGCAGATTTAAAATTACCTTGTTGATCGAGATCAACTGCTTGAACGCTATAACCATTGGAAATAAGAGTAGCGACCAAGTTCCCTGACGTTGTGGACTTACCACAACCCCCCTTCGGTGAATGGACAACAATTACATATCCCGGTCCATTAATTTTTTTACTAACTAAATTTTTCATAACAATACCCTTTGAAAATAACTTGCCTTAGCTACAAGTTGTTAAGGGCGATTATGCACTAAAAAATAAAACACAACAATATGTATGTACTTAATTTATGAAAAAAATTCATACACAAATAAAATTTAAAAAAATAAAAGTAAAAACTATAAAAATAGTTTTTATTAACTAAAATCATATATAAAACAGCTATATAGGATTTAGAAAAAAGTTAAAAATAAAACTATAAAACTAGGTAAATATAAAAATAGGTAAGTGTGAAAATAGAAAACTATGTGTGCTGTATGTGTGATTTTTAACCATTGAAAACTAGGTAAATAGGTATATGTGAAACTATAAAAATAGTTAAATAGCAAACTGGGTAAATAGTAAACTATTAAAATAGTTTTGTGCTCCTGTAGAGCTACTTGTGCTTGAGTGTTGCTATCAAACCCATGCTTTGCTTTATGAAAAAATTACAGGGAGTTTCTTCTTGTATTAAGGGATTTTGAGGTGATCTTTTAAAAGCCTTTAATGGGGTTTGTGCTTTGAAAATACTTTCTTAGCTGATCGCAAACTTCATTGATCTCGAAGTCTGCGAATTAAAATCTGCTCAATCGTGTGAGGTGTTTTTATTTGGTTGTATGCAGAATACTTTGAATGGGTTTGTTCAATCAGATTTTGCCTTGAGGACGTAAAGAATGTTGAGCACGGTTTTGTATTTTTGTTTACCAACCCAGGAAGCCAAATTGAAAGTTGGGTGTGAGTCTTTAAAAATAGACAACTATGAGGCTAGGAAGCCACTTAAATAGAAAGGTGGGTAACTACAAAAATAGCTAAATATAAACCTGTGAACCTACATAAATAGGTATCTATAAAAATAGATAACTATGAAACTAGGAAGCCACTTAAATAGGAAGGTAGGTAACTACAAAAATAGCTAAATAGAAAACTATGAACCCACATAAATAGGTATCTATAAAAATAGCTAACTATGAAACTGGGAAGCCACTTAAATAGGAAGGTAGGTAACTACAAAAATAGCTAAATAGGAAACTATGAAAATATATAAATAGGTATTTATAAAAATAGATAACTATGAAGCTAGGAAGCCACTTAAATAGGAAGGTAGGTAACTACAAAAATAGCTAAATAGGAAAATATGAAAATATATAAATAGGTATATATAAAAATAGATAACTATGAAACCAGAAAGCCACTTAAATAGGAAGGTGGGTAGCTACAAAAATAGCTAAATAGTAAAATATGAAAATATATAAATAGGTATATATAAAAATAGATAACTATGAAACTAGGAAGCCATTTAAATAGGAAGGTATGTAGCTACAAAAATAGCTAAATAGGAAACTATGAAAATATATAAATAGTTATCTATAAAAATAGATAACTATGAAACTAGGAAGCCACTTAAATAGGAAGGTAGGTAACTACAAAAATAGCTAAATAGGAAACTATGAAAATATATAAATAGTTATCTATAAAAATAGATAACTATGAAACTGGGAAGCCACTTAAATAGGAAGGTAGGTAACTACAAAAATAGCTAAATAGGAAACTATGAAAATATATAAATAGTTATCTATAAAAATAGATAACTATGAAACTAAAACAATCTTCGACATTGAAAAAATAGAAAAATAGAAAACTATAAAACTATGTTTTTAATCAAAATTCCTCGTAGGCTGATTGCAGATAACTATGAAACTATGAAACTATGAAACTAGCTTTTTATAGGAGTAAATTAGTAAACTATAGTGCTAAAGAATAAAAACCTATTTTTATAGTAAACTAGGTTTTTTGGATTCATAGTTTGGATTGTAGCTCTATTAGTCTTGAAAAATATAAGGGGGATATAGACCTATAAAAATAGTTTAATAGGTCTATAACATATTAACAATTAGATACTTAACGATATTTTGTTTTTAATTTTTTCTGGATTAACCTTAAAGCCAAAAGTTTCAGAAAGGTAGTTAATGCCATCAGTTACAAAATCTAAATTTTCTCTAAAATCTTCTAAATATGTCATGCTTAGAATAGGTACAATCTCTTCTGAACTCTTATCAATTACAAAATAACTGTAGATATGGGGAATGAATGAAGCGTTAAAATCTTCATTTGATACAAAATCAAAAGTAAAAAGAAAAGAACCAGAACACTCAGTAAAATGTTTACTTTCTCTGATAAACCCAGTAGTCCAGTAGGTTTGATATTGAAGTGTGTTAGGTTCGATATCGAGACAAACAATCATCTTTTCATTGAAGAAATAAACTCCTTGCTTGTACTCATAGTTCTCTGGATTTCCAGAAACATATAAAGATTTATCTTCTAATAAGACTTGTTCTAAAAGGATATAAAACTCAACAAGGCAAGGTATTTGGTTTGCAGTTTGTGAATTTTTTTTAGCAAATAATCCTAAAATACCATTAGGATTTGCATAACTTTCGATACACATTTTTAAAATTTGATCTTTATCTTTCATGGTAATCACTTGAATTTAATTGTGATGTTTGGATTTTTCAGGGCTTGGATTAAATCAAATACGCCTTGTAAATGAAGATTTTTCTTTGCTCTTGTTAGGGCAACATAGATCAGTCTAGCTTCTTCTTTTGACATTTGAAGCTCATTACCAATTAACTTATATTGAAAATCATCTTCGATACTTACACGGTCAAATTCAAGACCTTTTGCTTTATGGGCTGTAGTTACTAGGATATTTGATTCAATATTTTGCGACTTATTTATCAAGGATTTGATTTGTTCTGGACCATATTCATCAATAATTTTAACCAGTGTTTTTAAGTTTGCATCACCACTTTGCTCGATATAATCAAGTAGATCAAACCAAGATTGAAAGCCCATTAAGTCACCACTATCAACCGGAATATTAGCTTTCAATTTCTGAGCATCTTCTGTAAATTTCAAAATGGTATTTGTTTCAAAAGCAATTCTTGCCGGAATATTTTTCGAGCTTAATTCAACAAATTTAGCAAATGCTACGGCATTTGTTCTACACAAAATTCCATTAGAATTTTCAATATTCTTATCATTAAAGACTTTAGAATCTATTAGTTTGTTCCCTCGCATTGGTCTAGTTTCATTTAGTGCACGTTGCAAAATGATATTTGATACGGTAGCTATGCTTTCACCAAATCTAAAGCTTTGAGTTAAATATTCAGATTTTAAAGGTAGATTTTGCATGCTATTTACAGCTCCCCGCCATTCATAAATTTGCTGCGAACTATCTCCCACGTACACTGCTTGAGATTGCTGTTGTCCAATAAGAACTTTAAATTGTGTAGCTGATAAATCTTGAGCTTCATCAATTAATAAATAATCGTAATTTAAAATAGGGTTAGACAGACACCATTCTTTAAAATAAATATTATGATTTATTGCAAAACTACCTTTTTCAGATAAGAAATCACACCACAATTGATAAACATATTTGGTGAGATAATCTGCGATATCTGCATGCAAAATTTCAGGTATATGATTTGGCATTACACCTAGAACATTTTTATAGGTAATCTTAGTTCCACTGTAATCACAGTAATCATTAATAGCTTTAAGGATAAGGCTACTTTGTTGGTTGGGTGTCAATGTAAATTTGTCAGAACCATTTTTCAGTTCTATTTGTTTTAGTCCAAATTTATCGGAAATATGACTAGGCAATATTCGTGGGCGTTTAAGTTTTTCAGTCAACCATCTTGGGGTATTCCGAAAAGCAAAGGAGTGAAAGGTTGCGCACTGGACATTTTTAGGAAACTTTGTTTTAGCTTCATCAGCCAGTCTTTTATTGAATGCTAGATACAATCCTTTCCTAGAAGGCGATCTGTCACTGATCATTTTTAATGTCGTTGTTTTACCCGCGCCGGCAAAAGCCATAACTTTAAAACTCTCGCCGGACATATACCGGTCAACAACGCTTAATTGTTCTTCTGTGGCTTGTTTTTGCATGGTTGACTACTCATACTTATAGAAGTGAAAAAAGCCCTCGGAAGGGCTTAAAAGGGCATTCTGCATTAGTTTTTAGCTAACATTTTTGAACCTGGCATTGATTCAATTTGTAGAGCTTGAAGATCGCTTTTAATTTGAGCCATTTCAATACGCATTTGAGCAACTTCTTCACGTAGCTCTTTAACTTCGCTATTTGATGCTGTGGTATTGGCTATTTGCTCGTCATTGCCGATAGATTTATAACGTGTACTTTCACTGATTTTTGACCAGATATCGCTAGATTTCTGGGGGGCTTGAATATTTAAATCTGGACTTTCAATAGAAGTACGTTGAATGTTTTGGGTATTATGTGATGCTTGAGTCACATTCCCGGCTGTACTGATTTCTTTAAATGCAGTGTAACCAGTTTGGCACATAGCCCATGTTAAACACCCAATTACGAGTGCTTTCAAAGTAGTATTATTGGCTGTATTCATATTAGAAAGACCTCTTTTTGCCTTTTACGCTTTTATACGGCTTATCTGTGATCGGGATAGATTGGCGGTGAATCTCATTAAAAGTTAAATTGCCATTTTTGTTATCCATGCGGATTAACCATAAATGTTTTGCTTTTAATTTTGCATCTTTAAGTATTTCACGGTGCGTTTCTGCGAATGGGATTTTGATGGCAAGACCGGCTACATAAAAGCCGTTGGTTTTAAGCTCGCTAAGGAATAAAACCACACCATCTTCAAGAATAGTGGCTGATTGAATCTTAATATCACGCATCCAGAAGTAATCTGGTGTCTGGATAATTATTCCAAAATGTTCAGACTTACTTCTATTGTATGAGAAAGCGAATTGATTTCTTTGAGCAATATTTAGTTGTATATCTTCTAAACCATTACCTTTGCTGACTACTCGGCTAAATGAACTTAACCATGCCAGACAATAACGCCAAGCTGATAGTCGGGCGATCAAATCAAGAGTGTCATTGTCAATTTGTGTCCGAAGATCATTCAGCTTTTCAAGAGCTTCTTCTGAATATTTGCTTGATGCCATACGTTGCTAACCTTTAGTTTTCTTCTACAAAACAACCTAGATCGGCTGCAAGATCATCCGGGTTGATTCCCAGTTCGCGCAATTGGGCTTTTTTTGCTTCTTCTAGGCTCATAACATTTGTTGGAACCTGGAAGTTATTATTTGCTAATTGAGCTTGGTTTATAGAGTTACCTGGGAAGAACACTGACTTCACTAGGGTTGCAGCAATAACGAATAAAAATACAGCCGTAAAACCACTAATTGAATAGGCGAGTTTTCTCTGTTTGCTGTTTAAATTACCGAATAGTGATGATTCTTGAGAATCACCACTATTTGTTTTGGCATTAGTATTAGTGGAAGTGTGAAAAAGGGCAGTTTGCTCGTTATTCGCTTCAATTGCTTCGGCAATACTTTTAGCGTTGAACAAATTATAGCTTTGTACTAGGTATCCACTTAAAGCACTTGAAAACACATCAAGCCAATTGCTTTTAATTTGACGCGCAATATCTTCTGGCGAAGCCCAAATTGCCGGATGTTTTGAGGTCGCAGCCTTAACCGGTAAAACACGTAATTTTGGAGCAGCTAACTCGATCAATTTGTCTTGAACCGACATGCGTTCTGCAATATCGAGACGTTCACTCAGCTCATTGACCTTAGCAACCAAGATAACTTTACCTGAGATTAACTTCTCATTTTCTGAGCCACCTAAGAAGCTTTGAAAACCCTCAAATTTCAATGAAAAGTCATAAACATGAGGATGATCTAAAGAAATATCTGTAAGGTTGCGATTTAGATCATCCTCATCTGAATCGACAAAGATGGTGAGCTTTGTTGCTATGGGATTACCATTTTCATTCTTTTCAGTAATTAACTGGAAGTTTAAGAGTGGTAAATGTTGGAATACCTGATGATTAGATTTCATTGATAACCTCTTATTTGCCGAAAACCATTTCTAAATTAATGGATTCAGAGAGGGCATCAACTTTTTTGATTTTCCCGGTACGTTTATTGATGTAAAAGCCTGTTGGAACTGATACACGCGCACCTTTTCCATCAAAACCCGCCACTAAAGCAAGGAGGTGTTCAAGGTTGGTATCAATATTTTTCCGGCTTTTATCAGTAGGGTCTACTTGATAAGACGCATCACGGTTAAAGTTTTTTTCTAATGAATCAGCCTTAGGTGATTGAAGGATAGAAGCAGCCATTCGATAACCGCTTTCGCTTTGTCCTAACGCCAGGGTAGGGAGCCACTTAATTGTGAAACCTTTATCAACATATCTGCGAGTTTCGTAATAAGCTTGGTGACACCATTTGCAGCGTGGGTCATAGAATACATAAAGAGTATCCGTTGCATTCCCTTTGCCTTCCTTATAACCGGCAGCTTGATCTAATAATTTAATAATTTCTGGCACTGGACCATTAAACTTGCCAACGATTTCAGCAGTAAAGTTTTGCTGTATAGGCTGATTGGCATGTTTACCATTCGCTGTTGTAGTTTGGGTGGCTTTACCTAGTACACGTTGTTTAAATTCAGGAGAAGCGTAGTTAAGTGCTTTTAAGTTAATATCATCAGAGATATTTTTGCGATCTGCCGTTTTCCAGAGGTTGCCTTTAATTAACACCTTTTCATCAGGAGTGGTGTAAAAAACAGCAACTTTGCCAGACTTAGAAGATATGGTCCATGCAGTTAGTCCACCGTCAATAACTTGATGATTTTGCACTGTTCCCATTGCTTTCATACGGTTTTGCAGTTCAGCACTTGGAGCAGCATAAATAGTTGACGCAAACAATGACACTGACAACGCTAATAAAGCGTTCTTCATTTTTAAGTTATTCATTCTATAAAAGTCCGTTAAATACAGGAACAAACAGATATACTGTTAATTGAATAATAACAGTTTTTGATCACATTGAATAAGAAAAAAGAGCTGATAAAAAAAATTTTATCAGCTCTTATTAATTCCAATAAAAACAAAAAGTTAAGAGAACTTAATGTTTTCTTCTACTGGTGAAGATGCTTGTGATTCCTCCGACTTAATTTCATTAGTACCTAAAGAATCAAAACGTGTTACATCGAATGGAGAAACGTCAGCAATTTCACCTTTATGATTGAAGATCATTTCATTGATTGTGCCAACATTCAAATCAGCGAATTGCTCATTGTAGGAATAGAATTGAAGCTGATGCTCCCAACCTTTAATAGCTACTACAAAGTTAGGCTCGTGCATTGCTCTACCCATAATAGATTCAACAACATAATGAGCATTTGCACCTAAACATTCTGAGAACAAGGAAGGACGACCTACGTTTTCAATCATAGCCCATAAGGTACGATCATATAGCTTTAACCAACGAATTGAAGTTGGAGCTAGTACCCCTAATTTACGTGCTTCATAGATTACATCAATAATAAAAGTTCTAGCATAAGCATGTTTTTTAAGAAGCTTTTTAATTACCGGATACTCAATATAAGCTTTAATGTGATCTTTCAGATCGTCGATTGGAAAAGAATCAAAAGAATGAGGTGTCTCATACATATACGTTGATTCATCTTTTTCATCGTAAGCAAATTCTGGCTTATTTTTAAGGTCAATTGCTGCAATACTCCAATACATATCTTCAATTTCTTGGGTAGTTTTAGCGATTGCATAAAACTCTTCATCTTCCATTGTTTCTTGAGTGGAAGCTGCACGAGCAATGTAATAAGCCAAGATAATAACTTCACCATCTTCCAAGTGATCTACGTCAATCCAAAGCTCACCTAACTGCTTTTTCATAATTGTAGTTAGCTTTTCAGTGTTAGCTACAGGAATAACCTCTGTTTCATCAGTATGTTGTTGAGTTGTACCTTCTACAACATAGTCAATCTTACGGTGCTGAATCCCTTTAATTAACTTATGCTTAAAAGCAAATTCACGAACACTGTCCATTCCTCTATACCAACCACGCATATTGTCTCGGTCTAATAGATTTAATGGACCAAAAACAGATAGGTGAGGGTAAATCGGGGTCATTTCTTTAATGAAAGATTCCAGGCTGTGCGGTCTATTAAATTTACCGCTTGGGTGTTCATTCTGGATTCGGAAGAAGGTTTTACCCAAATAAAAGACAGCAATAATCGCGTAAATCCCATTCCACCAGAAACTTGCGAATTGGATTTCAGACCATGAAACTGTAGAAGGGTCACGAGTACACGCCCAGAATTTATATGAGCCGGCAGGGTTGCAAATTTCAGCAGTTGTTTGGACTAAATGATAAATGCCTGGTACAGCACCACCAAACAGCTTTGCCAGAAATACATTGAGTACCCAGATAGGGGAGGTAAATATGCCACGAATCCAAATTGTAGCTATTGTTAATTCAGTATGAAAGCGGAACCAAAGAACGATTGTCACAAACGACAGCATTCCGATTACGCATAAAAATACCACGATACCGTCATCTTGTTTAGGTTGTTGTGCGCCACCTTGAGCCATTACCTAACCTCATTGCTGCAAATTAAAGCCTTTCCAAAAAGAATTTGCTTTTTGACCGGCACTTTTATTGCTTTTGTCATCATCTTTTGGAGTTTTCTCTACCACGGTTGCAGGTCTAGAAATTGTTGAAGTCAGCTTATCATCAGTAGTTTGAGGGGTAGACGTATTTACAGCTTTGGTTGGAGCTGTTTTAGTATTTTGGTCTTTTTTCTCACTTACTGCCTGGTTAATAACTTCTGTTTCAATCACTGGAACCGGCATCTTTTGTTTCGTTGCAATAGCGTCTGACTGATCACCTTGTTTGCAAGTACGACTTACAAAGTCACTAAAACTTTGGAAGTTGGCATTAAATATTTCATTTATTGAAGTTTTATAAATATCAAAATAATACTTTTCTTCGGATTCCTTTATATCAACCAAGTTAATTAGAGTGAGAAGAAAAGGGTACAATCCTGATAAATAAATTTCGTTCTTTATCTCATTTTGCAGATTGACCAAAAGATATTTCTCGCTAAAAACATATCTTTTGCATGTCTCAATAAAAGCATTAAAACCACAAAATAACAAATAGTTGTATTCAGTGGTTCTTAGTTTTCCTTGCCTAAAACTAAGAATGTGATCGACAAAAATTTTATTTTCTTCACTGATCGGCATACTAAATTGATGTAGCCTTTCATTCGATGTATTGCCTACAAAGCTCGTGGTGAAGAAGTTGCAATCTCTGTCGCGTCGATTCATAAAACCATATGCAAGCAAACTATTTAAAAATGATCTTTCATTGTTGCTTTGTTCATTAGCCAAAATAGATTTAGCTAATGAACAGCAGTCATTTGGCAATCGAGACAAAGAAAGCGAATACCGAAGATGCTTAGTGCTCATAGATATGCTCTCTTTGAATTAAGTATTAGGATGCAGTTTTTTCTTGTAGTGCATAAATGTGTCGAGCCATCTTATAGAAGCCACGCGCATTAGCGAACTCGCTATCATCCACAAAAATTAGGTTTGGCATACATTCTTGAAGTTCTTTTTTCAGGAATGTAGCACCACCACCAACACAAATTACACCGGCTAAATCATTACCATCCCCAATATTCTTGTCAGAGAAGTTTTTGATATTGTTAGCCATAGTGAGTTTTTCTTCGGCAATGATATCTGACACATCAATACTGTTACCGGTTAAACCGTATTGACCTGTTCGGATAGCTTTTTCCAAAAATTTATTATTAATCGTGGCATTGTTACCTAGCTTATGTTTGATACGCTCACGGATATTATCGAACAAGGTTAAAACACCAAGCTCTAAGGTTTTGGTACGTTCACGATAAAAAGTTTGACCACCAGGAGCCGAAACAAGACAGTCAGTAGTACGACCACCGATATCCAGAACACCCGCGCCAAATTCTAATAAGTCAGCACCAATTTCGGTTAAACCACCTTCATCAGTCATGCAAGCATCAAAATATGCAGCTTGAGCTTCACAGAACACTTCATGTTCAATGAACTTAAACTGATTTCTGCCCTGACGTTCATCCAAGTGATTGTAGACTTGATCTTCATTTTTTAGAAAATCAATTTTGTTTTGAATCAGTGAAGTATTGCGTCCAGGACCGGAATAAAACAACTCCACTGGTAAGCCTGTGGCTGCAAATACTCTGCGATCTGTAGTAGGCAAAATACCTTTGCGCTCAGCTAAGGATAAGCATTGGTGAATTAATGCTTTATTGAAATCGCTTAACGGATAGTCGGCTGTACGAGTATCAATAGGGTGGGTAACGATATCGGATACAGTGAAGCTATTTTGATTAACAGACACAACCTGACCATCGACGTTATCTTGTTTGTCACTTGTTAAAGTGATACCGATAGCAGCCTTTGATGGGATTTTAAAAATAATCGGCTCGTTAGTCAGTGGGTGTAAGCCACCATAAATTTTAATATGGGAATGTCCATCATCTATCCCTAGCAAATGGACATATTCTGATTTATTGCCGTGTTCATCAATGAGGTAAATAACACCATCCTCAATCACAGCGTTAGTTTTTGTAGACATACTTATCTCGATACCCGAATTATAAAACCAAATTAGAAATTGAAGTTACGGTTAGCTTTTTTGGTGCGCTTATCCGCCCCAAAGAAAAATTTACGCAGCCCTGCGGGAACGTAACGGAATTGGTATTTAAAAAATCGCGTAATAATGACAATAATAAGCATCATTGAAAGCGCGATTAGCCACCATTTAAGGTGAGGAAATCTGAACAGAATGATCATAATAGGGAAAATAACTGTCGCATCCATCCCTAACATGAGAACCGGTTGTCGCATTTGCGACCAATGATTTACAGCCATAAATGCCCCTTTTATGTAGTAAGACGGCGGTAGCCATCATCATTAATGATTCCTTGTTGCAGAAAGATTGCTGCTTGTTTTGCAAAACTTAAACTTGCATACCCTTTACCATCAGATTCGTGCATGATGCGAGTGATTTCATTGTTGATCGCAATAGGATTGCCTAATGATTTCAACTTCACACGTAGATCAGCAGAAAGGTAAAGGTACTCACGAACACCAAACAGTCGATTTGTTTGAATGTTTTTCACAAGACGCTGAGAAATAAACACTCGTCCACAGTCAATTAAGTCGAAGCAAGCGCGAACTTGAGCTGATTCAGGGAATCGAGACACCATTCGCGGAATGATTGTTGAGACTTCTGTAGAGTGGACGGTTCCATATACCGGGTGTCCAGTAAGCGCAAGTTCAACAGCAGCTTCAATCGTTTCTTCATCACGCAACTCACCTAGCAATACAGCAGCCGGTTTACGGCGCATAGCTTCGCGGTTTGCATCTTTAAACGACTTGAAATTTTCTGGAATTTGGCTTTGGCTGATGATCGAATGCTTACTAAAGATCGAATCATAGTTGAACTCAATCGGCTCTTCGTGAGTAAGAATATTCCCTTTGATCAGGGTGTCACCCTCTAAGATTTCACGAATGATAGAAGCAATCGTTGTAGTTTTTCCTGACCCTGTTTCACCGGCAATAATTACGATGCCGTTTGTAGGGCAACAAGAATAGACGAACTCTTTATCTAAACCGATTTTTGTATAGTGCAAAGGTTCAGATGGAATAGCTCGCATTACAACCTGGAAGCTTTCACGCCCGGCAATTGTGATTGCAGATGCGTTTACACGAAAGCTCACACGAGCCGGTGCGCCCATTTTTGTCTTTTTACTCCTATCAACATCAAGCATGGTAAAGCACGAGTTTACTGGTTTACCACCATTAAGCTCTGATACTGCACTGGCACGAGTAATGTGCAGCAGAATGAAATCGGCTTCACCACGGTCAATTGTACGGCGTGTAATACCGTATAAATCACCGTTCTTTTTGATGATGATTGGATACAACTCTGAAATGTAAATATCAGATACGTCTTGATGCTGAATTTCACGGAATAAAGCGTCAACATGATCTGATGTTTCAAACCGATCTGGGTCTTGATATTCAGATTTCCAATCTACAGCGTACAGACCACTGTTGTTAATCCTATAGAGGTTATCACCCTCAGAGGTCTTTAAAGCCACCTCATAATTACGATGGCTTGTAATATGAGTTTCGCCTAGATATTCACCATCTTTATTCAAGCCGTTAGCAGAGGATATAACCTCTGCTGCATTAACAACGGCAGTTTGAGCAGAAGATGATGCAGTATCCAATGATTCACTTAGTGTAATCTTCATCTTTTAGCCCAAAACCTATTTTTAATCTTCGGCTTTATTCACGCGAATTTGAACTTCACCTGGTTTAGCCTTAATTGGAGTAATCCAAGATTTCCATGTATCAATATTGCTATTGAAGGATGGCAACTGAGTGATAGTTAAAAGGTTTTGATCTAAAGATAGAGAGTTGCCTGTAGATGCAACAGCAAGTGTTTGACTAGCAAAAGCCGGCATAGTCAGCTTACCCGCCATAACAAATTCATGGAATTTGATCATGCCAGTGTAATCACGATTCAACTTATTGAATGCGTATTGGAAGATATCAACACCTTGAGCTTGACCATCTTTAAAACCACGAATGATCTCTTTTTTGACCTTCTCGCGCTCAAGGCGGTTTTTAGGTGCTAAATCACCGGAAATAGTTTCATTAGTACCAACTTTATAGCGATCTTCTGGGAAGGTCAGGTAAGTACGCCAGTTTGGGGGGAGCGTGGCAAAACGAGCTTGTTGGTCAATCTTGTACACTGCACCAGTAGTTTTGATTGTCAGACTATCCGGGTTCTGGATAATGTCACGACTTTCAGTGATTACCGGTGGAACAATTTTGGATTGAATCATTAATGGCTGAAAGTTGTAGATCGCATCAAACTGGCGTTCATTTAATGCAACAGCTTGGCGAACTTCGTTCATTTTGCTTTCAATACCACGAGCAACAGCATGGTTATAGGCATGTTCCATGATGATTCTTAGGCGTTCTTCTTGCTTTAACTGCGTAGCAACCTCATTCACTGTAATAGGATTGTTTGCTTGCATTAACAGTTCTTGCAGTTCCGCATGACTATTATCTACGATCATTTCTTATGCTCCGTAAATCATTCTTTGACGTTTATTTAGCAAACTGAGGTTTGATTAACGGTAAGAAAGCAAGATGGTTTTGTTTTGGTGATCAAGAGTGATATCAGCCTGACCATCAATGAACGTAGCAATGTCTTTAACCAGTTCAGTACCAGTAACTTTACGGTTTGTGAAATTTACGACTGGAAGCGCACGTTTTTTACCACTTTCAAGGTAGCGATAACCAAAGTGTTGAGCGGTGCTTGTAAGCAGTAGCTCTGGCGCACCGATATAGTCAACCAGGATAATGTCGTGATTAATTTTTGATTGTTGAACACGCAGTTTTTCTACTTGAGCTTTTTGAGCATTTTTAAGCGTTTGTTGAGCTAACAAAGCCTTTTGAGATTCTTCGGTAACAATGCTTAAAACGCTAAGTTTAGCAGCATCATTATGAGTGATCAGTGCAGAAGTATTTGATGTGGTTTGGCAACCAACAAGTGCTAGAGATGAAACCGCAATAGCGAGGGCTAACGTGGTTAAATTACGTTTGTTCGGCATTTTAAGCTCCGGTTTTTCATTATAAATTTGGGCGTAAGGCTCCAACCATCCAACGCGGTTAGCATTAACTATGACTAGGTGCGTTGGTGCATGACTAAATTGAGATTTAGGCAAGCTGACAAATCTTAATCTATTTTCCTTGTTTTTGTAGAGAAAAAGATTAAAACAGGCATCTTTATTTTTACTGAAATCCTCAGTGCCTAAAAAACAACTAATCGACGCTATCAGCATATAGAATAAACCAAGCTTTTTCCAAAGAAAAAGCACAATTTATGCCGAGATATACAAAATAAATGCAACCTCAGACATAATTCGCCATTTTTTTAGCAAAAAAAGTGCAAAATAAAGTTAATTTTCATGTAGTATTTTTTTAAACAAAATTGGTAAAGCTGTGCGGATTAAAGAATTTTTTATGAATGAGGAATTTGGGAAAAAAGCTTAAATTCCTGTTTAAAAGATATTCAGAAATTTCATTTATAACAGTATACTCAAGACGGTTTTAAGGAGTTGCGACCTATTTATCATAATAATTGACCTTCAAAGACGCTGTTCTTTTGGATTTCTTTTTAATAAATGATAGATTAGCAGTTCCAAATTGTTCGTGCTTTTAGCCGAATCCAAGAGATAAATATTAAAATTACTGGTGGTTTACTGTGACTGACGCAGAAATCGTTGAGGTGGTTAATCCTATCGACACTAAGGAATTTAGTGTAGAGGAATATCCGCAAAGACTTAGAGACTATATGCTCCATAAGTTCACTCAGTTGGAAGATTCAACTCAGATGGACTATCAGCGTAAGTTTGAAATTAACTTTAGCAAGTTTTCACACTTGCCTATTGTTGATGCTTTGTCTGCAACAGTTTCAGACGTATTTGATCGCTACAATCAATCCGAACTCACTTATGCAACTTTCCGTATATACAGAGCAGCCCTTTGTTATGGTATTGCTTCGTATTATGAAAAATGGCGCAGAAATGAATTAGATCAAGAAGTCAGCGCGTCATTATCAATGATGGTATTGAATGACATATACCAACTAGCTATCCGAAAGATTGACTTCACCGATGAAGAAGTTGCTGCATTTGATAAAAAGCCGGAAACATCATCATTAAAGGCAAAACGCTTTGAGCAGGGCTTTTATGAATACCTAGTAAATATCCCTAAACGTCAATTGACACGGACACCCAAAAAGCCAAAGCCAGTTCCATTAGTCAGTCTGAATTACGATAAGCCTATCCGTATCATTGATTTATTAAAATGCTTTGTTAAAGCGAACATGCTTGTAGGTCTACGACCGATTGAATGGTTAGAAGCTACTTTCCTTTGTGACATTAAGACAAAAGATTTAATTATGCGCGTCAAAAATGCAAAGCATACACATGGTCGCGCTAATGGCACACACCGTATTTTGGTTCTCAGCGATATTGATGAAACCGAAACCCGCTATTTGATGGAATACTACTGTTTTTACCAAGTTAGTCTTGAAAGGAAAGCTATGGATTTCCTTTATAAGAATAACGAATTTTTCTCTCAACAAAGTTTATTCGCTGATTCTGGAATCAAATCAAATGACGCAGATCAGCTAACAAATATCCCTGTTAATCTGGCTGCAACTCATACCCAGACGTACCTAAAAAATACGACATTAGAGCAAATGATTGATGCCAACGGCGTACCTCAAGCGGGGTGTGCCGATAAGTTAAATCGTGCACTGCAAAATGAGTTGTACAAGAAATATAAGGAATACCTTACTTCTATTGGTCAGGAATTAATGGATATTTCTAAGCGTCCAACGCTATATAGCACTCGCCATCAATGTATTGCGAATGCCAAAGCGGGGGATAAAGAACCACATGAAATTGCCGGATTCTTTGGTCACGCGAGCATCAAAACTAATCGTGATCATTACGGTAAAAAAGCTCACGGATGGAGTGGTTGGGGAGACTTTAAGTTCAGCCCAACCGCCGAATCAATATTACAAGTGTCGGGTGGATATGAGTTTTTAGAAACTTGTGAAAACGATTACTACTCTACGATTGATCAAAATTTAAGTGAAGCAAACGTGGTAAATGAAACCACAACTCACTATGATAAGCGGAGCGAAAACAATGGTCTAAATTTATAAATCTGTTTTCACACTGATCGGAGCATTTAGCCCGGTTAATGGTGCTTTTAGCCCAGGATTGAATAGGTCAAAAACTATGTCAAAAGACGAAAGTTCAATAAACGAAATGCGTCTAAGCGACCCTAAAGAAACTACATGGGGTAAATCCCTAACTTACAGTGATCTTGACCCGAATGTTAAGCGTCGATACACCAAATTCCTCACTGGTATGGGTGCTGCATTCCGATGGTTTGGACTGTTAAACGTCATAGTTTTCATTGGTTGCATTTGCGTCTTTCTTTTTATTAAGAACCAATACGAAGTAATTATTTTTGATGACGGCACAGAAGCAGTGTGTGTGCTTGAGCCAAATACAGGGGAGTTAAAACAGCATGTCTACCAATAATGACAGCAATGAAAACCCACTAAATCATGCAGAGCAAGCTCTTAATAACGAAATTGAATTAGCTGAACAGGCTCAAGCAGAAGCAAACGAAATCGAAAACGAAAACGACGATCAGATCGTGGACGAAGAACCTCAAGAGCCTTTATCTTATGAAGAAGCACTTGAGCAGCTATCTAATCTTGAAAAACAGCTATTTGGAGCTGCATCACCGGCTATTTTAACGGTACACAAAGAAAATTTACGTGTTGAACAAAACCTTTATCAATCGCGTAAAACAGTTCGATTGAGTATGGTTATTGCTGCTGCATCACTTATTGGTAACATCGTATTATTGTCGGCTTTCTTCCAGTATCCAAAATATAAAACTGTTCAGACAATCGACAATAGTGTGATATGCGAATTGAACCCAGATACCAACCCTGAGTTTTCTCATGTTGCCCTGGAAGATTTCGCTAAAAACTCTGTACTCGCAGCTTACTCATTCGACTATGTGAACTATGCTGACATGCTTCATACAGCAACGTCTAAATACTTCACCGAAGAAGGTAAAGAGCTGTTCAACAGAGCGTTAAACAACTCTGGTTTTGTAAACCATATTTTAGCCAACAAGCTTTCTATTAAAGCTGTCGTCCTCTCTGCTCCAAAGTTAGAGAATCAAGGTCGTGACAAGTATAACAACTTGTATTGGATTGTCCGTGTGCCGGTCAAAATTGACTTCTATGCCGGTTCTGCAATGCCTAAGGCAAGTGAGCGTTATATCGCTCAAATTCGACTTGTTCAAACCAAACGTAATGCGTTCAACCCTCGTGGTGTTGGCGTGAAAACTCTAACTCTGCATCCAGTGGATTAAGGTGGATGAATATGTTTAAGAAACTTTTATTATCTTCGGTTGTTGCGCTTACTACTGCTACTGCATTTGCGGAAGAGCCACAAAATACATTCCAATCAGCTTCACAGCTTATCAATGTGCCTGGTAGTTCTTTTGATACAACCGCAGAAATTGATCGCAAGGTGCAAGAGATCGGTAAATTGCAGCTTTCGCCTGAACAGGTCCGTTTGCTCAAGCAATATATTATTGATCAACAACGCCATGTTGCTTCACCGTATCCAACAACTGCAAAACCAGTAACGCGCAGTGTTGGCTTGTCACTAAACCCTGGTGAAGCACCCCCGGCATTACGTTTAAGTGCAGGGATGTTGACAAGTATTGTATTCACAGATAATGCAGGGCAGCCGTGGAATATCGAAAAAATCTCGTTAAACCGTGCCTTATTTAATGATGGTATTGGTGCAGCATCAGCAAGTTCAAAAGAAGATATGGTTGAAACAAACGTCCTATCTTTAGAACCACTTACGCCAGTCGCATACGGTAACGTAGCAATCACTTTAAAAGGTTTAACTACTCCAATTATCTTCTTACTTACTACAGGTCAGAATGATGTTGATTTCCGTGTAGATGCGAAAGTACCTGGTATTAGCCCAGATACCAAATATAGCGGATTCTCAGGTTATTCAGCTTCTCGCATTTCAACAACTATTGATGATATGGCTTTAATGTTTGTTGATGGTGTACCGCCAGCAGAAGCCATTGAGCAGCAAACTAAAAACCCTGATGTGAAAGCATGGGTCTACGGTGATGATGTGATTATTCGCACTATGAACCAAGTGATCTATCCGGCTTACCGTACTTCTGTACGCGCTTCAAACGGCATGACGGTTTATAAGTTTGATGGTGATGTTCGCAATATCACATTAAGCAAAGAAGGTAAGCCAGTGACCATTTTCGTTGAACAGCCATAAGGGGAAAAACAATGGAAGGAAATAAAACAAATCTGCCTGAGACAGCCCCGAATGCTGACAATGCTCAAGTGACAGAGAATGTTCATATTGAAAATCAAACTGCTTCACCAGTGGATGTAGGTGCTGATGTTAATACAGCGCATTCACAGGAAATGGCAGACGTATTGGCAAACATTAATAATGACCTAGATGAACCTCAACAGGGTTTGACCCAGGAAGAAATTGACGAGAAGAAGCAGCAGCAAGCAATTGAAGCTCGTACACAGGCATTTCGTAAAAAGACATTGGGTGACAACGCTTCGCGTGTTGCATCTAACGGTATTAGTCGTGTGGCAATTGCCGGAGGTATCGCTGCTGTTCTTCTTGGTGGTGGTGCTTTACTTTACTTTTCTGGGAATGATGAACAGGTACAAGCTGATATGGCGGGTGCTGTTGATCTACCAAAAGCCAATGTTGCCGGCAATGCAACATTAACCAAAGAGCAAGCTGAATTTGAACGTCGGAATCAACAGGCTCAAGCATCAAACGCTGAACAAAATGGTGAAACATATATTCCATCCGTAATCGTTGAGCGTGACGCTGATCAACAATATTTAGTTGGTGATGGTGTGGTTCCAGGCGTAAAAGTTGAAGTGGATGCTAATGGTCGTCCAGTGAATCCAAATAACTTTGCTGCTGATTTTGACCCTGCTTTAGCACATAACGGCGGTGCTACAACTGCTGCATCGGATGGTTCTCGTCAAGAACCTGTAAATAATTTCCAAAATGGAAATGGTCAGCAACAAGCTTATGGAAATAACCAACCGGTCAATGGTGGTCAGCAAGCACAAGCAGTTCCAAAAACTCCAACTGTTCCACAAGACAAATATGCAGGGAATATTTCTGCATTAGAAGCTGCGGGGAAGAATGTTGAAGATTGGCAAAATGGTACTGCTGATTATTGGTTGAAGAAAGCTGCTCAAACAGAAGAGGTTGCTCAAACTGCATTTACAGAGCAATTGAACAACTTACTTTCATCTAAGCCTAAGCGCGACCAGGCTTCGGTAGGTAACAGTAACCGTCATGTTCAATATAATTATATGGCGCGTGATAAGGAAGGTGAAAATGGTAGTGGCAGCTCTTCAAATGGCAAATACTCAAATCAAACAGAGCAATACCAGAATATTAATAGCAGCAATGGCCCGTATAGTGTAAGTGATTCAAAGAAAGTTTTAATCCGTGCGGGTACATCCTATGTTACTCAACTGGTTTCTGAGGTAAATACTGACGAAGGTGCGGAAGTTTTAGCACGTATCACAAGTGGTCCTTATAAAGATGCTCAATTAATTGGTACGGTTCGACAAGCCAATAAGAACATTCAATTTGTTTTCACTCGCCTAATTCCTAAAAAGGGTAAAGAGTTAAAAATTGAAGCTATCGCTCGTGAAATTGGTACGAACAAAATGGGAATGGCTGATGACATTCAAACGCATACGTTTAAACGCTATGCTGGAATGGTGTTAGCGAGCGGCATGCAAGGCTACGGTGAAGCTTGGAGTGAGATCGGAACAACTGTTAATAATGCAAACGGTTCAACAATCCAAGTCAAAACTAAGCCAGATGACAAGGAAATTGCTGGTCGTATTGTAGGTCAAATGGGCGAATCTGTTTCACAAGACATTTTGAAGCGTACTAATCACCCAACAACTTACATCACTTATTCAGGCAAAGTATTTAATCTTTACTTTAACCAGAACGTAACCGAAGAAGCTAACCAGTAACGACTATTTAAGCGTTAAGCAAACGACTATTTAAGCGTTTAGAAAGAATTTGGAGAAATAAAAATGGCAATAGACACAAAAGCTGCCGTTAAAACCGCAGCAGATAAAACCAAAGGTACTGCTAAAGGTACTGCCGGAGCCGGTGGTGGCGTAAAAAAAGGTGGTAACAGTGGGGGTGTACCTAAAGCTGTTTATATCGTAGGGGCTATTCTCGTCTTGCTCGTTATTGGCGTGATTATAATGGCGTTCAGTGGTAAGAAAACTGAACAACAGCAAGAACAAGCTACTCAGCAGACCTATACAGATGCAACGGCTACTGCTTCTGCTAGTCAGGGTGTTGATGTTTACCAGACCAGTGAACGAGATATTGTTACGCAAACTGCCGAAGTAGATTACAGCAAAGAGCTTATTTACTTTACTGACCCTTCTACCGGCATGAAGATGGTTGAAACACCAAATGGTCCACTTTTGGTAGGTTCAGCAGAAGGCGCAGCATATATCCAGGATTACGATGCGAAACGTGCTGAATGGTTGGCGCAAAACCAAGCTGCTACAGAGGGTCAAGCAAATGGTCAAGGTCAATTAACTGCTGCTCAACAGCAACAGGAACTTGTGAATCAACAACTCGCTATTCAACAAGCGCGTATTGATGCACTTGAGCAAGAAAAAGTAAATCTGCAAAGTACGCTTGAGCAATTGGAAGCTTATGCAGACAAGCAAACTCAAACGATTACAAACCTGACGAACCGTGTAACTCAAATGCAGCCTGTATTTGAGCATGCTGCTCAACAATCAAAACCAAAAGTACAAGTGGCTTTAACAGGTAAGAACCGTTCGGTAGAGGTTGACGCTGTTTCTGGTGACATGGCATGGGTAAGCCATGAAGGTAAATCTATTCCTGTACGTGTGGGTGATTTATTACCTGGTTCCAACGTGCGTGTGAAAGCGATTGACTCACTACACAACAAAGTGATCTTGGCTAAATAAGTTGAATAGGTAGGGGGAAACCTCTACCTCACTTCAAAAGGAGTGCTATATGTCTCAAGCAAATGCTCCATCCGCACTATCTACAGTATTGAGCCTGATCGACCAGATACCATATATTATGATTATCGGTCAGGGCGCATTTATGTTAATTGCGCTGTGGTGTTGTTATTCAGCTTTCTTAGACTCAGCTTGTATGAGCAACAAAGGGCAGAAGTATTTCTCGTCCAAGCAACAACCGACTATTGGTAGCGTGATTGGAAAGGTTTTACTCGCTGCACTTTTATTCGTTACGGCTGATGGGTTGTTTACAATCGGTGTGGTAACTTCAATGCTTGATGATGGGTCTTTTACATCAAACTCTTTAATTACTCTGGAATCGTATAGTAATTCAGTAGAGAATTTTGAAGCTCGTGCCGGTTTAACTCTGATTACTATGGCTGCTCAGGTCGTTGGTATCTTTGCGGTATTACATGGTATTCGTATCTGGATTCAAGTTGCTGATGGTGTGTCTCAACACACGATTGGTCGTGGTTTTGCATTCATTTTCTTCGGCGTATGTTGTTTCCAAATCCGATTCATGCACCAACTTTTATCGGGTGTTCTTGGTTGGGATTTAGCACAACTATTCGCTATGTAGAAATTTGAATTGTTGTCTAAAGTGTAAGCAAAATAAAGTGATTCAGTTGCTTTATTTTGTTTACTTTAAAAAAAAATGTGATTATCATTGCGTCAAATTACCAACATTCTTGAGTAATAATTGCGAAAGCAAATTAAGGTGCATTTAGCCCTTATTTTGAAATATAGAAAAAAGTGCTTTTTGGAGCAACCTCATGTTAGCTAAAATCAAAAACAGCTACGCAAAATTCCTTTGTTTTTTAACTCTGCTTTCTTTAGGCCCAACAACTGCTGCTCTTGCTTCTAATGGTGTAGGCGCATCAGACTTTGGCTCTAACAATGCGCAAGCACAATATGGTGCGGGTGCGAACTTAACTAAAGTTTCTAACAACGCAACCAAATCGTTTGAAATGGTGTGGATTGTTCTTTGTTCTCTTGCAACTTTGGTTGGTCTGGGCTTCGCTTTCAGTGGCTTTATGAAGCTTAAAAAGTCTCAAGACCCTTCTTCTGGCATACAAGCATCTAGCGGTTGGTGGTTAATCGGTATTGGTGCGTGTCTAGTTGTATTGCCGTGGGTTCTATTCACAGCAGCCAACACGATTACAACTACTTCGTAATCTGTTTCTGGTCACGAAAAAGCGGGGTTCAAACCTCGCTTTTTTTTACTTTAAACAGCAGTTATTTAGCATTTTTTTCGCAAAAAAAGTGCTTCTTTACTGTTATAAATAAAGTATTATTGAATGCACTGTATTAGTTAAAGCAGTTTTAGATAATGACACAACAATTACATCAGGTTAAACAACCTCGAATGGGTGTATTGCGCCACTCCAAAAATCCTGATCTCTGGAAAAGAGACGGCGTAATTCATCGTGGCATGAAAGAATTGCCTGAAATCCAAGCTATCTTAAAAACACACGATCATCGTTGCTATTTCTGTGGATTCCATGACCCTCTTTTTATTGAGCCGCATCACCTGAATGGCGACCATACAGATCATTCAGAGAAGAATGTTGTACCGGCATGTACGCTGTGTCATGCACCACATCACTTATTTGCGATAAGCCAGAACCAAAGTGCTGTTTTCGGTTTGTTTAAGGATAATATTACCCAAACAAACCTCAATCATTTACAGCGTTTACTTCTGGTTCTAAATCATCATCAAAGCGACAAAATACGTGCTGTCTACAGCCGTAAAGGGCGTTTAGGTAGTCTATGTTTTGATGACCCTATTTCCCTGCATGAACGTCGTCGATTCACTGATTTTACTGATTACGACTTCCAAACAATGATGTTGGAGGACGTTAAGAAATACAAAGAAGCTATGCAACGAATCAGTGAGAAGAGTGCTAAAGCTCCTATTGGTTCTAAAGAAGAGCCTTTGGATTTAGAAGTTTATTTCAAAGGTGAATTTGACGATCTGGAAGCCATGAAGCGACAGCCTGGCGAAGATGATGAAGTCGTAAATGAACGTCAGGTTAAATTCCAAGATCAGTTAGCCGAATACAAAAAATGGTATCGGGAACGCATGAAAAACAATAAAAACTTTAGTGTTTTTCAGTTGGCTATGGCTCTTAAAGAATGCGAAGATGAAGCTTATAAGCAATTTCACTTCGGGCATCACAACATCCTTCTTTGCTTTACTGAAAATATCTTTACCTCAGAACAGATCGAATATTACAGCTCACGTTCTGATTTCGATATTTCAGAAGTAATGCAGACTTTTGATGCTTCCAAAATGATTCCTGATGTAGATGATCAGCTCCGTAAAATGAAAGTTGATCTAGGTTAAGGACACGGTATGAATACAGAAACTTCACTAGAAAGTTTCTTGGTAGAGCCGTCATCCTTAGCTGTAAAGCTACAGGGTATGGCTTTGTGCAAGAACACACAAAATATTGTTCATTCAGCAGTATTCTTTGAGAAGGACGTTCTAGGGCACGAGGAATTTGCATATCTACAGCATTTGTTTGTTCCCACATCAGCATCAGGTTCAGGCTTTCGCCGGGTTCCATATTTAGCGAACTCGGTTGCCCCTTATTATGATGAATCATTTTTACTGCAAGCCACGTACACCAAAGCGTTTGACGTACTATCTCATGCGGAAATCCCCTCATTAAAACCAACAGGTGAGAAGGTGAAGATCAGTGTTATAGAGCTGAAAAAGACCTTATTACCAACGGAAGTAGAGGTGAATCTCAGTGATGATTCAGGCGAAGATTACACGCAGTCTAAATGGCAAAAGATTCTGACGGTATTAGGTCTGGCAATCAATGAACCGGTAGTCGTTTCGGCTCCGGTGCTTCTGTATATACAGGAACAGCTTAGTGGTGAATTTGAGATACATCACCATAAAGAAATGTCGATGTACAAGAAAGAAATTGATCTGGTATCAGACTATAAATTTAAGTCGCCTTTTGACCTACTGGTTCTCAAGAACCTTGATGGTATTAAGACAAATGTTGAGTACGCATATAACCAATTCCCAAATATGCCGAAAAACCAAGCTCAATCAGCAAGTGCTTTAGAGCAAAACAGCTTTTGTTTCTACTACTTGCAGTCTTTCTTGCTGCACCAACAACTACGCCTAAGTCTAGTGAAGAAGCTCATGTCTTATGAATTTATTGATTCATTCGATATTGATTGCTCAACACTGTATGACGGTCAGCTTTTTACTAACACAGGGCTTAATTTTTATGTGTTTTCAAAGGATTTGAATGGTGAAAAAGCAGTTCTGGATAGCAGATTGTCCGGGCTATTCTGGCACTTGTATGAAGAAGGTTTCTTAATTTTAGGTGAAACACGTATTAAGGGGATGGATAGTAGATTAAGTTTTACGCCTAGCCTTCAACCTAATGCCTTCACCGAATCTACAAAAAAACAAGTTGATCTATTTGCTGCTAGTAAGGAGATCAGCGACCAGGCAAAAATCTACATTTTGCTTTTATTGATTTTATCGGCTAATGAGCCTAAGCCTATTTTTGATGAAATTTCTGAACTTATTAACAATCAGGACTATACCGCAGCAGTTAAGTCGATTATTCAACATTTGAAAGCTGCTTAACAGAGTAGATCAGTCAGACTACTAGGGAGTTTAACTACCGTGTCAAAAACTAAGAATAAGGGTGTTTCAAAGTTTGAAACAGCAATGTTGCTAATAGGTTCGGCACTCAAGCTGAACGTCGAAGATTATTGTGATCTGGAAACGATTGATGGTCCGGTATCACTTGTTACCAACAAGGGCGCTTTAGTCTCAGTCATTAAATACGAGGGTACACGTACCCTGGTATCTACGGATGATCTCTATGATCACGTAACTCGTATAACAGAAACGATGGCAACCTTCTTTGAAGAACGTGGTCATCATATCCAGGTCGTATTTAAGCGTGATATTAACCCTACAAGCGATCTACACCGTGTAGCTGATATTCAACGTGATTCAATCAAACAAACCAAACTCAACATGGGTTTTTTGATTGAGGAAGCAGTAAATGTCTATGCCAACCAAGTATGTGATGAATCTTGTTATTTTGTCCTAACAACTGAGCCAATGCGTTTAGACCCTAGTGAGATTGATCAAGATAAAAAGAAACGGTTTGATGAATTGCGTGGGTATGATCTGCCATCTATGCGTGATGCTCAAAACTTGTTGATGTGTGGTTCTGCTTTACGTGCTCAACATGAAACGTATGTAGACCAGTTCCTACAAATCGTGACGCATAAGAGTTTTAGTGCTCAAGCTGAATTATTGAACGTAGTAGACGCATTGCGTGTGATTAAGCAAGCGGTAACACCTAACTCTACACCTGTAACTTGGGAGCCTGAAATCCCTCTAGCGAGTAGCCGTCTGGCTTTACGCTGGAAAGGTCCCGGTCCTGAGGATGATCTAAGTGCTGTAATATACCGTACTATTCCAGATCAGATTATGACGCATGGTATCGTTTCTGGTGAGAAGCGTTCAGCATCATATCCTGTAGGCTCCGTGATTACAGATGATATTGTCTATGCGCCATTGATGATTGATATTCCACCGTCATCACGAGTGACCTTCCAAAACCTGTTTGATGCCCTGAATAGTGCTGTCACTATGGACGAAGATGGTGAGCCTAAAGTAATTCCTTACTCTCTAAGCTACAACATCACTGCTGATGGCATGGCGGGTACAGCTCTACGCGCTCAATTGGCTTCTATTCTGACTTTTGCTTCTTCCTCTAATGCAAACTTGAACGCAGCAGCGAAGGCATTGCGTGAGTATGAAAAAGAGGGCGGTATCATTGTCAAATTCCAGATGGGAATTATGACTTGGGCGAAAAATACAGAAGAAGGTCTTGCTGTATTGATTAATCGCCGTCAAAAGCTGTCTCGTATTGTTCAGGCGTGGGGTTCTGCGCGTGTAATGGAGCAGGGTGGCGACCCATTACTGTCATGGCGTTCTAATATTCCAGGTCTAAGCCACAAACACCACGCGCCACCATGTCCGGCACGTATGTTTGATGCGTTCTATTTACTTCCGTGGACGCGCCAAGCATCACCTTTCGACATGGGTACGGTATTCCACCGTACTATCGACGGTAAGCTGATCTGTCTGGAAAAATTCTCTGGCAAGCAAAATACATGGATTACGATTTACTCAGGTAAACCGGGTTCTGGTAAGTCAGTGGCAATGAACAATGACATTATCGAAGCCTGTATGATGCCTGGCTTGAAACGTCTGCCAATCATTTCCATTATTGACGTAGGGGTGTCGTCTCGTGGTCCTATCGACCTGTTACGTGACCACTTGCCAGAAAATCAACGTCACTTAGCGGTCTACGCTCGTATGAAGAACAACGAAGCGTTTGCGATTAACCCTCTCGAATGTTCTGTAGGCTTCTGTGAGCCACCGGCAAACGAAATGGCGCAAATGGTATCGTTTGTTACTTCACTGATCACCCCGGTTGAAGCTCATGGTGAGCCAGAAGAAGGCATGACAAGTTATGTGGACCAGATTATTCGTATTGCATTCCGTCAAAAACTAGATGGAACCACTACTGGTAATCCGCATTACTATCAAGCGTATCGTAATCAAGAGCTAGATAAACTCTTGGTGAAATACTCATTAGCCGACCCAACAGATAAAGGCACTACAAAGCCGACTTACTATGCTCTTCGTGATGAAGCACATCGTTTGTCTGAAATGTACGAAGGTGGAGAGCGTCTTGAACTTCAACGTGCGCGTGACCTTTGCCACCGTTATGCAATGCCGGTACTTGCTGACTTGACCGCAGCAGCACAGCACCCAGATATTAAAGCTAACTATGACACGACACGTACCAAACGTGGTGAAGCATTCGCAGCTTACTTCCAACGCAACATCACCGAAGCCGTTACGATGTATCCTGTGTTCTCACAGCATACTCGCTTCGACTTGTCATACGCTCGCGTAGTATCTATCGACTTACAGGACGTTATTGGTTCGTCTGGGAACACTAAACAAACTTCATTGTTCTTCCAGATCGCACGTATCTACTCTAAGAAGAAAGTTGCTTTCTCTTCTGAGGATTTACCTTTAATTCCTGAAAACTATCGTTCTTATTACGACCGTCTAATTAAGGAACTGGCAGAAGATCGTAAGATCATTGCAATGGATGAATTACACAACGCTGCAAAAGATAAAACTCTGTTTGCTGAGTTGGAACGTGATGGTCGTGAAGCACGTAAATGGGGTACTGAGCTTTGCTTGGCATCACAGATGCTTGATGACTTCGGTATGTTGATCAATATTGCCACCCGCTTCGTGATTGCCGATTCCGGTACTGCCGAAACTCGTCAATGGATGCGTGAAAAAATCTCGCTTAAACCAGAAGAAGAACGTGCACTGTCTATGTTCGTCGGTTTGGGTCCAGGTGGTTTGACTTACCTTTCTCGTATCGTATGTAAGACAGAGACATTTACTTCTCTACTAACTCTTACTATCGGTCCACAACGTCTATGGTCGTTGACTACAGACGCAGATGACCGACTCATGCGTGAAACGATGTACCAGGTATGTAATAACGACCGTCCATTAGCATTGCGTCTGTTAGCGAAAGCATATCCAGGTGGTGCTAAGAAAGCGATTACTGCTGAACGTCAACGTCTGAAAACAGAGTCTACTATGGGTTCGGAGAAGTTTGACGAGAACAAAGCATCAGCTTCGATTACTACGCTTATGGCAAACCGCATCATGGATGGCTACATTCGTGAAGAACGCGAGCGTTTAGAGCGTATGAACCGTGAAGCTAAACGTCCTGATGAACTGCTTACTCCACGCGAAATCGCTGACGCAAAACTTGAAGAGATCAAAGAACGCCGTTCTCGTTTGATAAATTCTGGCAAAGGTTCAGGTTTAGTTAAGTAATTTTACTGAGGTGGAGGGGATACCCTCTCTGCCTTTTTGTCGTCTAGCTAAGCGACTATTGGAGTTCTCGAATTGATAGCTACACTAATTAATCAATCAGAGATAAAGCAAATACTTATAAACGAGGTAATAGCCGGTCTTGGTTGTTATCCAATGAGCTTTAACACCATAACTTTACGTTTATTGATGCTTGCTGATCTGCCACACGATATTGAACAGGATGGAGTGATCACTATTCCAACTAAAAACTATATCGCGGTATATGGTGCAAGGAATGGCAACAATAGCGGTGCTTATCTTTCTATTAAAAAAGCAGTTATGGATTTAAAGGAGAGCAATTTTTTTAAGTCGGTTGTGTATTCAAGCGGAAATGGAAAAAAAGCGACCTTTACTCAAATTGGATTCTTCAAAGAACAGTTACAAGACCTGTCAAAATTTTTAAAAATTTCTGATCTGGCAAAGCTATGTGATTTTTCTTCACTAAGAAGTAATCACTCTCTACGTTTTTATTTGTTCCTGAATTATCTCTTAAAAAATTTCAAACCTTTGCATCACGGAAGGGTAACAGTCCATCTAAATGCTAAAGAAATTCGCACTTTTCTAGGTGTATCGGATGAAGATTACAAGGTAGTTGGTAACTTTTGGAGCCTTGTACTGCGCTTGTGTGAGCAAATCAATCTACAAACAAATATCGAAATTATTGAAAGTGGCTTCATTGGTCAGACGTTGCACAAGGAAATGTATCTGACTTTCAGATTTAAGCAGAAAAAGGATTAATATATGAGCTTCGTATCTAAAGGGTCGTCAGAACGCTTTAATCCTGGTTCAATCCGGCGTGATACCCGAAGCATAGGGCAGATTATCGACGAAGAGCTGTTTACGCTCGACGGTTCGATGTGGCTCCTGTTTTTGGGTGTTGCTATCATGTTTATTGGATTCTTTTTACCGTTCGGCGGTGAAATCGGTTTAGCAATCTGTTTCCTTTTAATTAAACGCTATGGTTTTCCAAAGAAGCGTTGGACAAATTTTCCCTGGCGTGTACCTATTCATGCCAAATTGCCTGATGGTTCCAGAAATGAGGCTATTTTGCCGTTTAAAATGGTTGATAAGCCTGAGAAATTCTATGGTGAGGGCGTAACTTATTTAGGGTTTGATCATCAAAAGAAATTACCGGCATATTCCTCTAATAGTGATGACCGTACACACATGGTTGTATTGGGTACAACCGGTTCAGGTAAAACAGAATTTTTACTTGGCTTAGTTGTAAATCAACTTGTCCAAAATGCGGGCTTTATTTATTGTGATGCTAAAGGCGACCCTTCATTACAACGACATATTTACCGTTTGGTACGCCGTTTTGGGCGTGATGATGACCTTTTAACGATCAACTTCATTACCTCTGGTCGTGACTTGATTAAGGCGCAACGCGATAAGATCACTAATACTTTCAATATGATGTCAAACACATCAAGCGGTATGCTTGTTGAGTTGCTGAATAACCTTCTCGACGATGGCGGTGGTGGGGGTGATATGTGGAAGGGTCGTGCAATGGCATTTATCGCTGCATTGACACCACCTTTAACGTATCTACGTGACCTCGGTTATATCCAGTTAAGCCCTAAAACGTACCTTGAATACATGGAATTAGCAGCTCTCGAAGAGCTTGTTTTTAACCATGAAGGTAAATACGGCAAAATGTTCGATAAGGTTTGTCAGTCTTTGACGGCTTATATTCGCACATTACCAGGTTATAACACCGACCCGAAAAAGCGAAAGAAGCAAGAAGCTAAAACACTTGAACAGCATGGCTTTATTTCCATGCAGCTTACTCGTGCGATTAACGACCTGACGTTCTCTTATGGTCACATTTTTGGTGTTGAACAAGGCGATATTGATATTTTCGACGTAGTATTGAATCGTCGTTGCTTAACAGTACCATTACCGGCTTTGGAACGTACACCAGAAACATTGAAAATGTTGGGTAAACTGATTGTGGGTGCGATTAAGCAGATGATGGCGGGTTCACTCGGAAACCGTATCGAAGGGCTTAAACGTGTAATCTTGGATTCACGACCAACGAACTCGCCAAACTCATGCAAACTCATTCTGGACGAATGGGGTTATATCGTAGTTAAAGGCGCGTCCGTGATGCCTGCTCAAGCCCGGTCACTCAATTTCTCTATCGTATTTGCTGCTCAAGACTTCTCTGATATCAAGCGTGGTTCGCAAGAAGAAGCCGAAGCAACATGGGCGAACTCTACTGTAAAAGTAATTGGTCGTCTTACTACTGGTGAAGATGGTGATTCATATAAAAAGATCGCAGGTTTTGCAGGGCAGGAATTACAATCAGAAGCAGTGTCCACAGAACGTCAAGTGGGTGACTTCTTCGATAAGCATGTTGTTAGTAATAATATTCAATACCACAAGGTTTCTCGCTTGCCGAATGAGGACTTAGCCGGTCAAGAGAATGGTGAATTTACACTCTTACTATCCAAAAAATCTGATGGGGGTAAGATTTCCAGTGTTTCTATATCACGTATCTACGGATTCTATACTGCCGGTCCAGAACCTAAATCACTGCGTTTGAATGACTTGGCTCCAATTCTGACAGTAGAGAAAGAGGATATTTTTAACCCTTATGATCAGATTTCAGAGTTTGTACGTCAAATCAATATTGACTACACTTTGCGTTCAGATAACACCAATTTGACGACCGAAGCTGTAAATTCTGATCTAACTGAAATCTTCTTGGCTGCTGAAAATAACTTGAGTTTGTTTCAATCAAGCCCAAGTCAGGCAATTATGGAAGCAGTGGCTTCATACCAGATGCCAGAAATGCAGTTGAAGATTACCCTTTCTAGTAGTGCACAGCTTTCTGAGGATATGTCTGTAAACTTTGGTGGCTCTGATCATGGTTCAGCTATGGTATCTGAACACCGTGAAAAACTTGTTGAGATCATTCATGTAGGCAAAAACAAGCTACTTGATCAGCAAGAAAAAGAGCGTGAAATGCGTCAGCTTCACGATATTCTGAAACACGGCTCTGAACCGTCGTCATTAGTGCAAACAGGTCACTACGACACGCTACAAGAATATACTGATATTCACGGTAAAGAAATTAACCTGGCTACATTTGATAAACCCATAACGATTTTCAACGTAGATGCTTTTTATGACGATATTGCTGCGCAATTAAAGTCTGTGAATCTGACACCAGAACATATTTCTAAGTATCGCCTGATTCAAGGTGACTTTGAAAATGCTCATGGTGATACGCTTGATAAAATCGAGACGCGCATATTGGCTGCTGCTCAAGATTTTGCTCGTGCTGAAACATTAGAACAGCAAAACTTGGCAGCTACGATAGGTGAGAACGCTGATCACGTTGTTAGTACCTTAAAGGCTGCAACGCTTGTTAAAGAAGTGCACAAAACACAAATGTTCGCCCATGATGATAAGATTGAATTAGATAGCGTAATTCAAAATCTGTCAGACGCATTGAATCACTTGAATCAGTATGACTGGCAAGCATTGAAATCTCAGGTAGTCATCCAAAAGAAATAATACCCAATAAAAAAACCGCTCAAATGAGCGGTTTTTTTGGCTTGGTCTAAACCTTAATTTGATCGTTAGAATCCAATTCAGTCTGATTAGCTTTCCGTTTCTTCTTCCGATGTTTCTTAATACCGAAGTAATCTACTTCAACTGCCAATGATACAAAGCAATAAACCAATACCATCAACCAGATAAAAAGAACTGCCCGGTGAGATTCGTATGGAACCAACGAGTTTTCTATATTATTCGCATCTAGGATTCTTTTAACGCCGTAGGATTCAGCATATTCAGTGCTGAAACGCCCAAAGGAATATTCCTTGATAATGCTCTGGCTATATTGTGCAAGTTTCTCATTGTACTCAGCCTTAGGCATTTCATAGCGTTGTTTAAGTAATAGTTGGGCTAATACAAAATCCTTCTGTTCTGTAGACCAATATGTGTTTTTGATTGCCAACTGTTCAGCTTCTTTGAAGTCGCGTTTTTCAACAGCAGCTTCAATAGGGTGGGTAGGCTGATTAAGATTGTCAAAAAACTCAATAGCCGGACCTGTAAGATACATTAAGAGAGTGATGTAAAAAGCGGGAACAACCTTTCTAACTTTCTCTTGGGTTTCTGGATTAGTCTTGCGGTCTGGTTGTACTAAGTAATGAAATTTATTACCAATAATCAAATAAAGCATAAAGCCAAAAATGATCATTAAATACAGTTTAAATAAAACCTGATTTTTCGGTGATAAGACACTCTGGTTGATATCCATATACGGTAAGTAAATTGCCGGCTCCGTGAGTAAGCTCCATCCCTGAGGTCCGGCAAATGCCATAAGTGCGAAACTGGCAACTACTAGACCAATGTACTTGTAGCGATTCCACAGATCGCTAAACAGTAACTTTATTTCATGCCCTACAAATGGACGCTTTACAGCTTTGTAGAGTTGCTTATTTTCTCTACTTAAAGGCAGACCAAGCTCAACAGCAAGTAGTAACAGGATGATGCTCACATGGGTCTGGACAAACATATTGCGAAGTACGGTTTGCTCAAGTGGGGCAGACTTAGCAGTACCTAAAAGAACATCAGCAATTTGGTCAGGGGTATTCAACTCAAAATCAATACAGCGATTAAGAAATTCTGGAATCTTAAATGCTCGTGAAATTTCCGTTTTAAGTAGAGATCGAGGTGAATCAAGAATAGTTTTCTCTACAGCACCTTTCTTGATTACATCAAAAATATATTCCTGAAATTTCGTGTCAGTATCGTAGTCACCTGAACGATACACACACTTAGAAGCAGCAGCCGAAGCATTAATCAGCTCTAGTCGCTGTAAAATGGCTCCAAGCGTATCGCTACGCAGTTGACCGTCTCCAAAGAGGTAGTTCACAACACTTGCATAGTGTCGTGGTAATGTAGCAATCGCTGAATCAATGCTGTCTGCTGTTAAAGTCATATAAATTTTGCCCCGATCTGTCATTTCTTAATTTATTGATTGCTACCGTTCTCAAAAGTCTTTTTCGTGATGTATGACTGGAAAGCTGTAAACGCCATAGTAAAAGAAATAAGAACTAACAAAAACTGTAAGAATGATTTGTTCTGGTGAAATCCTGACTGATCTTGTGCAAATAGGGCAGTTTTAATTTCTTTAATTGCAATTCCTGGATAGTTAATGTCTACTTGGCTCCAAGATTTAACATCATCAATGTTGTCTACTGGCACGAAATCTTGAGCTAGATTACGAAGCTCGGTTTGAGTCGCAGTATCAAGCTGCTGACCTTTATTCATTGCTAGTAGCACCTGAGCTTTCATAAAACTCTGTTTTTCATAGGCATTGAAATTCTGTTCAATATAAGCAAATGCTGATTCTTTTTCATTTGCTTGAACCATCTGGGTCAGAGGATTCTTTTGTTCAAATGCTTGCATACTAAAATGAGATAAGCCTAGAGCACCAAAGAAGAGAATGCAGCAGCCAACCGTTTTATTGAATGCGTCATATACATGCTCAACACGTTTAAGTGGATGCAATTTATCAGTAAGGTAAAAGCCTAAACCAACCGGTAACAAGAACATGGCAAGCATTGAAGAACTGATAGCTAATAAATACAACGAGCGATATTCAGTAATAGGCGTAATCAACTGAGCTGTCATTGTTAGATTAAAAGGAGTGTAGACACCCTGCACAGCAGCAATAATAAAGCATGCAAGACCACCGACCAGTAAGGTACATAAGCTGATAAGGAAGCGATTTAAAGTTGGAGCTGCATAAGCATACACAGTGTCAGTTAAACAGGCTTCACCCAAACCAACAGTAGTTTTTTCAAGCTGAAAGCCTTTATTCAGCTCGATGATTTCTTCAAAGGTGTTAGAGATAGTGCGAGTCGCAATCGCTCGAAAAACGCGGTTAAGGTGATGGTCAATATTTGAAGAGTAAAGACCATTAAGAACAGCTAAAAGTTCATCAGGAGAGTTTACTTTCAAACGAATAAAATCAGCAGAGTTGTTATTGAACTGACGTACACAGAAATCAGCGACAGTTTCATTGCGACGAAGCATGGTATTAATAAAGTTCAGCATGATCTTACGCTGTTCTTCTCGCTTCTTGCTAAACATTGTATTTTGATAAAAGTAGTTTGCTTTTTGGCGTACTGTTTTGTTGTCACGCAAGGCAAAACGTGAAATCACGGAATGATCACTTGTGAAGCAACTAAGAACCTTCTTAGAAAACTGTGGGATTTGTAGCACTGCATCTACGTCATTCATATTCTAATTCCTCTTGCCAATGAATAAGGTTGGCTGCCCTTTTTTAGTTGATAAAATGGTATGTAAATAACCAATTTTCACATTAAAAATATATCATTAAAACATGGCATAAGTCAATAAATTGGGTGTCTACTTTGCACTGCATATACAAAAAAACGCAAAAAAAAACCTTGATAGAACAACCAATTGCATTGTTTATTCAGAATAAATACGGAATTTATGCAGAATTAAAGCAATGATCGCCATAATTTATATTTTTTTATACAGGTTTTACCCTTTTATATACAGTTATTAGACATTATCTTCCATTTAACACGCAGAAAATAATCAGACATTGCCATATTTTATACATTATTTTGACAAAAAATTCACGAATTTTTAGCATAAAAGAATCATAAAAATAAGCTAAAAATATTATAAATATAATATCTATTTATTAAAAATACTATCTGAAATGAATAATAAAATCAATAAAATTTATAATAAAAAATCCGAAAATATAAATTATTTTTAATGCAAAATATTGATTTATGTGGCTGTTGTATATTAATTAAACTTATATCGAGTGGTATATTATCATAATAATACACAAAAGGATTATCATTATTAGGATTTAACCTTTAAAACGTAACAATTCAAATTAACTTGATATAATGAAGATAAAAATTCCTATAGAAAAAGCATTAAGGTATCCAAAGGAGAAGAAATTAAAACCACAAAGTTTTACCCCAAAGATTATGAAATAGGAACTTTACAGACATAGGAAGAAGTATTAATTAAGGATAGAAAAAACATTATAAGTCCTTAATTTTTTTACATATTAAAAAATGACCAATTTTTCAAAAATACAGGTTTTGATGTGGTAACAGACCTTCAAATTACAGGTTTTGATGTGGTAACAGAAATTAAAAAAACAGGTTTTGATGTGGTAACAGAAAAATTTTGATGTAGTAACATAGTCCAGGTATAAAAAATGATCAAAAGTACGGACAAGACTATATAGATGATTTGGGTAGGGTATGGGGTTGTTATATGGGTATTATATTTGGGGTATTTTTTGATTTTTGGTGGTATTTTATCATTTACACAAAAACAATAAAAACAAGTTAAGTAAACAAAAAAAACTAATAATCTTTTTATATATAAAAGTTGGTAATTTAAAAAACCACATACATTCATATAAATAATTTTTTAAATAAAGATTAAATTTGGATATGAATAAAACTCTAATTATATAAGATTAATATTATATATAACTTTAAAAAATAAGTATTATATAAGAGTAGTAAATATAACTATTTAAATAAGAAATTAAGTGTAAAAACAAGATAAAAAAAGGGTAATAATAAAAATAGTAAAACATTGAATTATATTTATAGTTTGAATAAATAGAAGGGTTTTATTGTAGTTATAAAAATTTAAAAAATAGAAATAAAATACTGTACAAAAAGTAATCTACTTAAAATTAAAGGTGATTGTCTTTTTCTTCCCTTAAATCTGAATCCAATCTGACAAAAAACAGGAGTAAAAAAAACCACAAAGAATCAGAGGGAGTTACATCAAAAATTGAACTGGAAATAGGACTAAAAACTATAAGGAATCTAAGTTAAATAACCTCGAAAAGTGAACTGGAAATAGGACTAAAAAAACTACAAAGAATCAGAGGGAGTTACATCAAAAATTGAACTGGAAATAGGACTAAAAACTATAAGGAATCTAAGTTAAATAACCTCGAAAAGTGAACTGGAAATAGGACTAAAAAAACTACAAAGAATCAGAGGGAGTTACATCAAAAATTGAACTGGAAATAGGACTAAAAACTATAAGGAATCTAAGTTAAATAACCTCGAAAAGTGAACTGGAAATAGGACTAAAAAAACTACAAAGAATCAGAGGGAGTTACATCAAAAAAATGAACTGGAAAAATCAGAAAGAGTCCAAGTCAAATTACATCGAAAAGTGAACTGGAAATAGGACTAAAAAAACTACAAAGAATCAGAGGGAGTTACATCAAAAAAATGAACTGGAAAAATCAGAAAGAGTCCAAGTCAAATTACATCGAAAAGTGAACTGGAAATAGGACTAAAAAAACTACAAAGAATCAGAGGGAGTTACATCAAAAAAATGAACTGGAAAAATCAGAAAGAGTCCAAGTCAAATTACATCGAAAAGTGAACTGGAAATAGGACTAAAAAAACTACAAAGAATCAGAGGGAGTTACATCAAAAAAATGAACTGGAAAAATGAACTGGAAAAATAGGACAGGAAACGGAATAGGATACGAGTAAATGTTGAATCTTTTTTTTAATAAAAACTAACGTATACCATGTACCAGGATAGTGTTAAAAAAAGCCCCACTAATTTAGAGAGCTTGTTTCTTGTAGGCTAATAATATTTCTTTCCCGGTAATGGTAATCTCAGAGCGAAAAAAAGACCGCTTTCACGATCTTAATTTTCAGCCTTATTCATCTTTATAATATGGTTTTGCTATCTCGCCTAAACCATCATTGCCAAATTTATTAAGCAATCTCTGGTATTCGTCATAAACAAACAAGATAAATTCTCGAAGCTCTTTTTCATCAGCAATAATGCCATTAAAACCAGTTGCCAGATCAATAGCACCCGCAATCCCGCTTGTTTTTACTTCCGCATCAAACTTCAAGTTGAAATTGTGCAAACGGTTAAATTCACTAACTAGCTTTGGTTGGGAAGCATAAAACAGTAAGAGGTAACTGAATGATTTGTTATTGGTAATATCCTTCAAAATTTCTTCTGGTAGTCCCTTGTCTAAGGTAGGTTGAACCAGCATATAGTTTTATCCTCAAGTGATGGAAGCAATAAGGCCTAATGACTAGCATCAGGCTCCAAAATTATAAATTAATGTGTTGGGGCAAAAACGTATTTATACCCGCCAATGGTACTGATGATCAAATCAGACATATCGGATTCAGTTGGATGTAGCTTTTTCAACAGAGTAGCTAAACTGGTTTTATGTTTTGAAAGGTCAGCTTAATTCACTTCTACTTTCATTTTCTCTTTAACAAAGCTGTATGCCTGATCTGCTGTTAGGGCAGTGTTCACCAGATACGCCACAAGTACGGCATTAAATTGAAATCCCGCTTCTTCGGCCTTGTGATCTAGGAATAACTGGCACAAACATTTTGGGAATCCCTCGAAAATTGAGCAGTGATTACGGACGCTCTACCGCTTGAGCATTCTGCTCGTTCTCAATATTTTACACCCAATAAGAAAGACAGTCCTTAGACTGTCTTTTGATAAAAGTAGCTGCCTACTGCCATGATACCCGCTACCACGAAACCAAGCATGAACTTGTAGTATGTAGACTGGTCTGTACCATGTTCTGCTACCCACTCACGATGTTGAGCTACTGTAGTAATAGTATCTGGAACTGATGTATCGTACATACCGCCCCAAACCAAAAGAACAAAAGCGATAGTTGCGCAAACGATTGTGAATAGTGGAGAAGCGATTACATTTTTCATTTTATTTACCTTAAATTCTAAACCTTTAATCCAGTGGTTTTTCTGGTTGAGCTTTCTGCTCTCTATGTGTTCTATTATGGTCGAAAACCTGGCATAAGTCAATATAAGTGTATGTGAATCAATACCTTACAAATATTCAATCATTTTTTTATACTAAAAAATCTAACGCCTACCATGTTGCCAGGCTGCGATATAAATTGATGAAGCACCCGGTTAAGAGTGCTTATTGGCAACCACCTTATCAGAGGGCGTTAAAAAAGCCCCTTACGGAGCTTCGTGTTTTATGTTACCTAAATTTCTTCTCGTGTAACTCTTTTAGATCAGCTTCCAGGCTTGCGAACACATCCTGGTTAATTCGCTTAAATTCTTTAATGACTAAGTAAATTGAAAGATAGATTCCGATAAATGCTAATCCAGAAACAATTATTGATGGAATATATGTTTCACCTTGATTCTTTAGCTCAAGGGCGTGTTCAAAGATACCGACACAAGAAACTAAACAGATAACAAAAACGATGATGCTCACTACGAAACGTACAAGGGGGTGGGATACGATATTCGCCATAAATGTTCACCTAATTACAGCCGTTAATCCGGTGGCTTTGCCGTTTGGACTTTATGCCCTATGTGATAAATTATCTTTTAAAACATGGCATAAGTCAATGTTGTTGTGTGTAATCTAATCACAAGATGCAGAAAAGCATCAAAGGTCAAGGTCGCCTATTTAGACCGTATAAGAGTAATAAGTTATGAAATCATTTGAAAATCAAAACGGCAAACAAGAGGCATCAGAAGTTAGTAAACTGTATTACGAATGCTTAGAAGTTTCCAAAGAAAACGCTGAATCTGGCTCTAATGCTGCCATGTTCTCTTATGGTGATGCTGCCAAACGATTTGTAAGAGAGTTAAAAAAGAAGTTTCCTGAATGGCATGCCAAAGCTGTTGAATTGGCTGACACGGCAGAGTACACACGTTCAAGCCGTGGTTATGGACAATACCGCCAAAATCTCTACTATCTATCTTTCGGTGATACTGGTTATTACACTGACCCTTTCCCTGCACGACTAAAACGCTCAGTGTTGATTCAGGAAGCAGTATTCTGTTTATTGCTGCGCTACATCACGGCAGACCGACCGAAGGATAATCCTACTGCATAAGACTGAACATAAATAGCCTGGTTATGATGCCGGGCTTTTTATACCTGGTGATTTTGAGATTGAATTATTTTTTTATTTAAAAAATCTAACGTCTACCATGTTGCTAGGAGGGTAAGTGATCGGCATTACTACCGATCACTTTTAGGACCTTATTAGTTGCTGTCGTCCTTTTGCTTTACGCCCATAATGCGGGTGATTTGATTCAGCATGGTTTCCACACCTTTGAACTCGATGTGGAATTTGACCGTTTCAGTAGTGGTCACGCTATCAGAGGAAAGCAATTCAGTGACAATTTCAGGACTGAGTTGTGCTTCCGCTTGTTCAGCATTTGGAACAGGCTTGCCCTGTGCGGTAGTAGTGGTAGTAGTAGTGTTTTCAAGGGAGTAGCCTGTGGAGATCGAAGTTACGATAACGGCAATCAACATCAGAACTTTGGTTTTCTTGTTCATGGTGGTTTCCCAATTCTAAGCCTTTACTACGGTGGCATTTCCGCTCGAAACTAGCTGTTCCTATATTGGTTATTATACAATCAAAACATGGCATAAGTCAATCAGCAAAAACACCTCAAACCCACTGTTTATAGGGTATTCATGAGATTAATTACATCAAAATGTAAGTTGATCTGTGGTGATAAACCCACTAACTACGGCGCATATTACTGGTATTCGTGGAATTATTAAATCATTTTTTTATAATGTAAAAAATCTAACGCCTACCTTGTTCCTGGTTTGATCGGTTCCGGCTACCAACCACGGCGTAATAAAAAACCCCGCATAGGGCAGGGCTTCTGATCTGGACTGTTTATTTCTTTTTTTTGGGGTTTTGGGGCTTGATACGAGGTTTACAATGCTCATTAAGAGTTAGATGAAGTTCTTTTAGAAGGCGTTTTTCAGCCATCTTTTGTTTAAATTGCTCTAAAGCACCCATGAAATGAAAGACCCTTTAAATGTATCGCGGAATATTTATAACGAAAGTACCTTATGAGAAGTTCCTTTCAGTTGAATAGGTCATTTCACATTCGCCATTTTTCTCGATATGGCGTTGCAGCATGATTTTAAGTGCATATTTAATCAGTGCATAGTAACAAAATGGAATATCTCGCTCTTTTTTTACAAGTTCAATGAAGTTCTCATTGTTCATAGTGACGGCGTTAGCCAATTCACGGACACTCATAGAACTGAACATTTCAATACCGTTGTCCTTGACGTATTCGTAAACATTGTCGTAATTAAAAGCGTCAGCTTCATTGGCAAGCTCGCGCAGACCGAATTTAGCCAGACGGAGTAATTGAAGCACACTTGCTTTGTCCTTGATCTTAGTTTCGATCACACCATTAAGCTTAGTATCTGCTACATCCTCAGTGCGAATGTATACGCGCACGAAGTTTGGGGTTTTACGTTGCAGCAAGAACAAAAGGTTCCCACTGATTTTTTCGTCAGGCATTGCGCAGCCTTGAGATGATAAATCCCAGATTTGATTCTTCTGGACCGCTTTATCGCGTTTAGAATGGATACGGCTCACGTTAAGTAGTGAGATTGGGTTGAATGATGGCTTATTAGCAGCTTGGATAGCTTGAGTATTCATAGTATGTATTCCTGTTCACTTGCCGTATTAATCAGGTCGGCAATCCTGTTACAAATAACTGTTGTGTACATGCCGGTTATTATTATTTAAAACATGGCATAAGTCAATATTAGCCTAAATATTTTGTATATACAGACGGCGAATAATTCTAAAAAGAAATATGGTGTCTTATTTAATGTGTGTATGATGTGCTTAAAGGGTATCAGGGGAAAGGGTGTGGAATTAGACAAATTAGAGGTTCTGGACGCGGAAATCTCACAAATAAATGAACGCATTGAGTATGCCAGAAAAGGCCAGGGATTGAGTGTTGTATTGATGCTGGCTTATGGGATGTTGGTATCACTTGGACAATTTCAATTTAATGGGTTGGTCTTTGGTTCCATCGTCGCTGTGGCGTTAGGTTTATTTGCTTGGGTGCACATAATGGCACGAGAGCTATCATTGAAGTTTAATGAATGTGAAGGCTACTTATAAAGGGAAGTTTACTACTACGGCGTTCTGGTTGATGTGAATAATAAAGGTGCTTTGATAGCACCTTATTTGTTTGTATATACAGAACCTTTAGAGCCTGATGATCAACGGCGTTTCCCGCGTGGTTTCTTGGACCCAGAAGGGAGCTGTTCAGCATAAGCCTGTATTGGATTGTAAGGAAGCACAGCATCCGGTTTAGCATGTTGTTCTGCTCGTGCTTTCTGGTGGTTCTTTAGAGCTTCACTGAGAACGTCACTCATGCTCTTATTAGACATTATAGGCTCCATATCATTTGATGAATCATTGGCTGAATTATACACGTATGCTTTGGGATATATAGAAGGGTAAAATGCTTAATTTCTATTTTAATGAAACATGGCAGAAGGATAACTATACTCGACTGCAACTTATAATGAATTACTTGTTCCAGATAATGCCCCCATCCATATAAAAGAAGATTATAGATTTGTGTCTGAGCTATCAGCCAAACGTACCGCGTTGAAATGCAGAATGTTGGCAGCTTTGGTCAAGGGAGCGAGGGCCTGAACAATCGACCGAATCAGGACCCACAAAAAAGCACCCCTAAAATGGAGTGCTTTTTATTACCTGTAGGACCTGTATGGAAGGTCTGGCAGTTATACCGCGATAGGTTGGATGCGAAAGCTCTTCAACTCATTTTTGAGGAACGGAAAAATAGGATGCGCAGTTTCGATAATCGCTTCTTCACATTCCAGATCGGCAAGGGTTTCAGCCAGTTTGTAAGAGTTGCTTTGAAGGCAATACAAAGTGGTTTCTGTAAGAGCTGTTTTGATTAATTGGTTAAGAGCTTCATTACAGTATTTAGGAGCTTGAGAAGTAAGGTTGACTGTCTTTAAAGTCATACTGATATTCAATCCTGTATTTAAAGGTTTCGCACTACCGATAATTTTGCAAGATAAATGCCAATGGCATTGTGTTTTGTAAGCTTATGGAAGCGGGAACTCAAAACAAAATAATGCAATACGCCTATCCTTAGCGTTATGCGAAAACTAATTATATTCAGGAAGCGGTTTGAATGAAATACCTTGTATCGGATGAAAAGTACAACAGATTCGTATATACAAGGTAACGAGCAGTATAACCTGTGGGGAATTGTGAACACCTGTGGTCTTGTAGGCTTATAAAGGTCCTAATGCCGGCGACGACCACCGATTGACCACTACGGCGCATCTACTGGTCCTAGATAGGGCAGAATGATTAATGATTGATGATGGGTCAGGTGGTTTGTGTACGATGGTTTTTAATAACATTGCGCATAGGTCAATAACCCCATTACAATGATGTGTTACTTTGCAACTGATTTTATCCTGATTATTAATCAGCTCTACTGACTAAATATGGCATAAGGTCTGCATGTATCCATGAAAGCAAGGACCAGATATAGACTATTTAAGCTATGGGTCCTGTACGATTAAACAGAACAAGAGAAGTCTATGAGCCGTTTCATTGACATTGAAGAACTATCAAAGAATGCAAAGTTAAAGCTGCCACCGCAGATTGCTCAAACTGGTTATTATGGCATTAAGAGCTTGCCTGTGGGGAAGCCGAATACAATGCTGTCTGGTTATAGCGGTGTAATAAAGACCTATTCGGTGAATGGCATTGTCTATAAGGGTCCACATGAGATTCGTATGTTAGAAATCAAGACACAACAAGCCGATGATGTACCAATCCTGTATATGGCGATCTTAAAGGAATATCTGCTTTAAGGTCTGGACCATTCCAGTTGAATTAAGCATGCCAATAACTGCCAAAACGTACTGATGATGCGCCGTAGGTAGCAGGGATTGGTGTTTGTATATACAGAATAAATGGACACTGATATGACAACTCAAACGACAAAACAACCTAAAACTGAAAAGTACCCATTGCAGCTTGAGAATTGGGGCGACGACAGCTACATGATCATTAGCCGTGGTCATCATGATCTGGACGTATTTAAGCGTCTGGTGAATCAGGAATATGAACACTTTGGGAACTTCTTTGAAGCTGCTTATCACGGTTATTTCAAGGCAACACCGCATGACTTTGGCACTGCCTATTCACCTGTAGGTCCTAATACTCGTGGTGCTTTCCCCGCAACTATCGCACAGGAAGGGTGGCAAGCTGAGTTTGGCGATAAAGAATGGGAACGTGTGGTCTTTAAGAATGGTGATCTAGTGGTTCCACTGCATGATGAATTTGGTCCAAACCCGCCGTTGGAAACGTGTTATGGCATTTCCTACAAAGGGGAAACTGGCTTTATCACAGTGATGCCGGAAGCAGATGATCGCCCTCGCAAATATAACCGCGTTACAGCGCAATATCGCCTTGCCAATGCACAGGAACGCGCCGTTGGTCATCGACTGTAAATCCACCTGATAGAAATCCAGATTTAAGAGATTTTCTTTTAATGAATGTTGTGTCAGATAAAACTCAAGTAAATACAAGCGATCTTAGTATTGGCTTAATACAGTAATACAAGGTTATTCAAATTGCTTGTATATAGCACCACAATAAGAGGTAGGAATATTTTGAACCACTCCCAGAAGCATGCTTTAGAGCATAAATATACTTATTACGTGCACGGTAAAATAGCGAAGCTGCGGTATAAGGCAATGCTCGTATTTACAGCCTGGTCCGTAACATTGTTATTCCTCCACGGCGCACAACAACTGCTGAATGGGTCTGTGCTGTTTATTGTGGGCGACGAAATCTCTGATCTGGAATTTCTGCCCTACATTGTCAGTGCTCTGGTGACTTTAACGGTGGTGATTACGCTGCTTGCCATCCGGGAATATCGCAAGATTGTGAAAACAGTTGATGGTATATCACAGGGTAATTTACCTCCTGTGGAGGATAAGCCCCCATTCAGCATCTTAGGCGTTGTGATGATCTTTGTGGCGGTATTGGCTCTAATGATCTATGTGGGCGTTCTGGTGCATTCTATGTGGTCTAACTGGTCTTGGAACAGCTTTGCACTGCCAGCGTTGATCATAGCAATTGTGGCAACTCTGGTAGGTCATAGTGCGGGTATCAGTGCCTACGCATTACTACGCCGTCATAAAGGAGCTGCTGCATAAAGATAAGGAGCTGCTGCATAAAGATGAAAAAGTATTATGGTTATTTAGGTTCAGCTCCGCATCTGGCATTTACCTCAATTTTGATCGGGTCGGTGTATTGGCAGCAGTTTATGACCTCGATTTATAAAGATGATATTGCTCTACCTGGCATTGCTGCAACCGCAGTGGTTTTTGGATTGTTTCTAGGGTACTACTACAAAATTGCAGTGACGAATGACTCCCCGGAGCCACTGCGATTAAAGCCCTTGTCATTGAGTATACTCATTCTCAACCTGGTTCTTCTGGGGATGTCCTTTCCGATTATAGTGTTTGTATTGTGGTTTTCAGCAACAGGGCAAGCAAGCGACCATTCTAAATATGTAATGAGTGTGACTTATGTGCTTTCAATCGCCGTAGGCATATTTGCCATATTCTCGGCTCCACGCGATAAAATGAAACAATAGAGAATCTATGAACAAAAGGGCTTATGTCGGTTCCGCTCACTACTTGGCATATACATCAATGGTGTTGGGGGCAATTCCAATGATGTATTCCATTATTACGTCTGCCAATGGTTCTTATAGGCCAATCCAGATCGTATTTCTTTTGATTCTAGTGGGGATAATTCTGACATATTTCTATAACCTGTTCTCAACCATGTACCAGGACTGTAGCCAATATCATAGGCCACAGCCGATTCAACCGCTTTTATTGAGTGCACTACTTGTTTCGATGTTTTTCACCGGTATTTTGAGCCTGTTATGGTCAGTCATGATTCTCATGCTAGTAGACCGATATGAACCTCAGCCTGTACCATTAGAGGATTGGTGCATCACCTTTTTACTTTTGGCATCATTGATCACTGGTATAGTGGCCCTGGTCAAAATGGTGAAATCATCCAAGATATATCATGTAGAAAACGAATAGCTATAATTGACTTATGCCATATTTTGCGTAACAATTTGTATATACAAAAAGGCATTATGCCAACACGGAAATCTACCGGATTAAAAGAGCCTTGATAGATAAGATTATGTCTGACTATCTTGTGTGGAATTACGACAATACAAGGTTTTAAAAATGAATTTTGCCGTTGGTGTTTTAATTATTTTTTCACTAGGACTTGTCGCCGTATTCGGGATGGGGCCTGTTTTAGAAAGTGAAGGATTTTCTGAAAATGAGATTCGTATGGCTAAAGCAGCCATTATGTTTATTTTCATATTAATACCGCCACTGCTGGTCATCTTTGGGCGCAAAAGTAATGGAGAAACGCAACTTGAACAAGTAGGTAAGCCTGTGACTTCGTTCGTGGGATTAATTTTTTATGGGTTGTCTAGCCCTGTGGGTATGATTATTTTTCTACTCGCCACTATTGCAAGTATTTTGGTTTGGAAATAGCTACTTATAAGGAATTTGGGGAATGAATAGTCATGACCAATCAGTAAATATTGATACAGCGCAAAATATGAATGAACGTATGTACCTATTCTCAGCAGAAATGAATTTACGCACCATGAGCGTTATGGCTATAACGGCGTATTTTATGATTTTTTTAAGTGGTGCAATGAGTGTGCTCAATGGTAACTTAATTGTGCCAGGGGAGAAAATTAGTCCATTCTTTATTAACGCAACACTGGTGATCTCGTTATTGGTGATCTTTATCTCTTTAGGAAGGTATATTCGTACAGTAGTTAAAGCGGTTGTAGGTAAAGGTGGTGCAAGCTACTTTGCGCCCCAGGCCACTTCCATGCCGTCTTACCTCAAGATAGCTGTAATTCTACTGATATTGGGATTCTTTATTGTCATACAAAGCTCATTCATTATTAATGCGCCGTATACCTTAGATAATATGTCTATCCTAAGCTATATTATGATGTTTATAGGTTTTATATTTGGGGCAGTTGGACTGCTTCAAGCGATTGGACTACATAGACGTTATCTTAAAGAGCAATCCGTCTAAATAAAGTTATTCTGATGAAAAAAAGGCACAATTAATGTGCTTTTTTTGTGGACTGAAATAAAGTTTTTATTTAAAAGAATTAATTATCTAAACATGGCATAAGTCAGTATACAATAGGTGCATCGAAATTATAGGCTACTGGTATCAGAATGAGCCACGAAACAGAGCAAAATTATGAAGAAAATGAAGCAAAACTTAATCAGCGAACCAAGACGCTGATCGTTAAGACTTTAACGGCGCAGTTTTTGATCTGATAACTGCACAAAGAATTATCTTGTTTACGTCTTCCATATTTACCTGTCTCATGACTTTGGCAGCAATATGTGTAGCGGTCGGGAAGGCTAATCGCTACAAGGCTGAACAAGCCAGTAAATCAAAATAATCACGAGGTTGAATGAATGCGTCAGGATATAGAACAAACAGAAGCAAATTGAGCACCTACTTTGTCTCGGTATTTCAGTGCTACATTTTCCAATCTTCACCTTTTCTAATCAGGAAATAGCCTTAGTTCCAAAGACCCTTATGTTCGTGGCAGCATTGATCATGCTTACATCTACAATCTTTGCCATGTATCGCGCTATACAAAGCTCTAACCGATATAAGGCTGAACAAGCCAATAAATCAAATCCTCTGGTATGAATTATATGTAGTTGAGAACCAAGCATCATCCTTTGATGCTTATGAACCAATAGCATTTAAACTTGTTTAACGCCGTTGGTATATGCGGCAAAAACTGGTAGGCCAAGACCAAGTATGCTTTGACAATCAAGCCGTGAACTGGATATTAATGTCCTAAACTTAAAAATTCTAGTTGTAAACTACATATGTATTCTTATGAATGAAGATCAATATAAATATGCTTGGCTTGTCAGTTCTTCGCGCATCTGGCGAATCCGGGTCAGTTCTTCTTGGCTGTGCGGAGTACCACCACCATTAAACGCTAAGTAGTAGTCCAACAGGTCGGCTTTCTTCTGCATGTAGTAAATCTGGAAGCGTAGATGCTTAGTCGTCATTGAATAAGCCGTATAGTTGAAATACTGGTAATCCAGACCATCTTTCAGTTCTTCAACGTCAGGATTGGCAAACACACTGAACTTACCACCTATGAAGTCCAGTACCGCAGTTAAACGCTGTAAACCATCCAGACACACCATGCCGTCTAAATCGCTATCAGCAGCTTTGTCATGACCGGCAAAATCAGGACAGTTAAATGTGATTGTCCGTGCCTGTTCACCTACTGCACCACGAATCCACGATTCAATAAAAGCGATCTGCTGTTCACGGCTCCATACATGACCACGTTGGAAATCTGGGTTCAGGGTCAAGCCGTAGTCATTATCGTAATACTCAAGCTGACGATGCAATTGACGTAGCTCAACATCAATACCGTGTTCAGTTTTCGGGATTGGATGAATCAAAGAAGCAATGCGTTGATTGCGTAGGTGGAGCTGCTTGCGATCTGCCAGGTTTAGGGCGGTAGTTTGTCGAGTAACCATGATCAAGATTCCTTTTGGCACACACCTAAGCAGGGTGCGCCGTTGTACTTGTTATTAAAGACTTTGAGTGTTCAAAATGAGGGCTTGAACATCCTCAGGATGTACCGCAGCAGCCATCAATCCCGGAGCCATTGCAGCAGCGCGTTTGCGCATGATTCCGTAGCCAGATTCTTTCGGCAAACGTGCAGTAATGGTTTCTTTACTACCGCTTTTGTAATAAACGATGTGGAAGTCTGCATATTGTGGTGATTGGTGCTGAGTATTCATTGGAAAATCCTTCAATTCTAAACCTTTAATCCAGTGGTTTTTCTGGTTGAGCTTTCTGCTCCTGATGTGCTTAATTATGGTTTAAAACATGGCATAAGTCAATGTATTGTATATTTCTGATTAAAAAATATCTTTTATTGGTGATTGAACATCATTAAGTAACTGATTGGTGAGTTTTAAAGCTGTGCTTAATGAGCCTTTTGATTCAACTAGGATTTTGTTTAGCTCTGGGATAAGAGCAATACAGATATTCACTTTCAGGGCGGTGACTTCTTTATTTTCTTGACCTTTAGTTGTGACTGTAAAGGAAGGGATGATACGTGCCTTGCAGATCATCAATTTTTTTTGATGATATTTGTGGTAGTCAATATGGCGTTCAAAAATCTGATTTACGCCGTGGCTGATCTCTTGAAGGGTTAATGCTTTTAGCGGGGCTTGGCTGTATTCCTGATCTTTAGCTAAAGAATACGCTAGGAACTGATTATAAGTCTCTGGTGTGATTTTATAGTCGATGGATGGGCTAATAGGCTCACCAGTATTCAAGGCTTCTACGAATGCCACGTAAAGCACAGAAGCCAATGCAACTTTTTCTTCAAAAGAGAAGTCTTGAAATTCGCTAGAAATAGCACTCTGGAGAGTGTGCTGCATGGCGATATTATCTCTTTCAGATATTGTAGGTCTGGTTTTGTTCTCTATGTTGCTCATGTCTATAACGCCTTAGATAAAATTGATTGGTAACAATATGATCTGCCAGGTTAAAACGTGGCATAGGTCTAAATTTATTTATAATGCTTTATGGTCTAGCTTTAGGCCGGTGCGTTCCACATCAGCTTCAAATTGCTCTTTGGTTTTGGTTGGTAGGTTATTTGAATAGAACTTCTTTTCTGCCGGGAAGTTTTCAAAGAGATAACGCCACTCATACTGCCCCATGTAGACGATACTGCCAGTTTGATTACCATAATGATCAAATATGGCGTAACTCGCTTGATATACGCCGTCTATAGGCTTGACGTTGTTGTAATACTGGTGAAGCTGTAGTGGGTCAAATTGATCAGCCGAACCCTGCTGTTGAGTATAATGCTGCTCTAAAATCTTCTTAAAGTCGTCCAGAACTTCATCCGGGATAGTCTGATTGTGTTTGCGTAAATAAACCCAAGCATCCGATATATGTTTATTAATTTCAACGTCCATAAAATACCGATTATTACTCTGCAATGATGATTAAAATGTAGTATAAGTCAATGTGTTTAAACTATTAGAAATAGTCGTAAATTACACCTAAACCCAACTTTAATACTGTCAAAATATTCAATCATTTTTTTTATTTAAAAAACCTAACGCCTACCTCTTTTCACCGGGCTTTGGACACCCCAACCGCAGGGTGGCTGCGGTTGGGGTGTCTGGGAGAAATTATTTTCTCGCGTAAGCAGTAAAGAACTCGTCTAGGTAGCTACGGAGCAGCTTGCCGACCTTCGCACCGTGGGCGATTGTTTTGACATGAGGATTAGCTTCTGATGCTGTCAGAGGGCTGCGTTTGCTACTGTCCTTGCTTACCCAAGAGTTGTACAGCTCTGTTTCCATAGGGGTCATTTCCAAGTTGCAGATAGCAGCGTTAAACACGCTCTCTTGCGCTTCAATCTGGATAAGGTTCAACTGGTCATGCACGAAGTCTGCTTTTTCCAGGTCGGTGCTCAGGCGGTTTAGCTCGTCCAGTTTCAGGACAAAGATACCATTGGCAGCAATTTGTTGATCGCTGTCTGTCGGGGTGAAGAATGAAGTGTATTCAAAGTTGATGCGAGATACTTCTTCGCTGATGTGTGGCACTGTCACGGCTTCTGCGGTGCAAACCAAAGCTGCTTTAGCTTCTACCCAAGAGCGTAGAACTGAGTTGATTTGAGTGCATTTAGAGCTTTGGTGATAGTGTGCTGATAAGTCTGTAAAATTCATTTTTTATACCCTGTATCTTAAACCTTTAATCCGGTGGTTTATCCGGGTGAGCTGTCTGCTCTGTATGTATTCTATTATGGTCTAAAACATGGCATAAGTCAATATAAGCCTTATCGTAAATTATTGATAAGGAAGGGGAATACACCTTTAAGAAGAATAAACATATTCAACCATTTTTTTATTTAAAAAACCTAACGCCTACCATGTGCCAGGGCTTTAACATCCGGGCAGTGGAGCCGCCCAGACTAAAGCTGCTGATCTATCAGTGATAGATATTGGCATCCGTTGAGAATTGACCATTATTGCCGGTCGCTGATTTGATCTGGTTGGCTTCAAAGGCTACGACTTCTGAGTTCGCCCAAACACCATCAAAACCGCAGCCTTTAGAAATATGTGTGAATGACTGACCGCAATTCCCCATGTCGGTCATGTAGATAATGCGTACAGGTTCATCAAAGCCGTAAACTTTGGCATGCTCTGGAACCTCGCCAAAATGCTCATTGATGAAGTCCATGTTATAGCAGCCAATCGCCGTATCAATATTTTCATATAGGTCGCCCACGCAATTTAAGTCCAATACGTTGTCGTGGAAGTTGCCACCATTTGCGATAAATTCATCCCATGCGTTTTCGTATGACAAACCCTGAGCAAACAGGCGAGCCAATTGCCCTGCATGCTCGTCTTTAGCTGCGATCTGATCTGCAAGCCAGTCTTTGTCTACGGTGAGAAATTCTTTATAAATGCCGAATTGAGCTGCGATTGGCTCTAGGCATTCTGGACAGTCGAAAACAGGCTTTTTCAAGTTGATGAAAACAGGGTAGAGAAGGTCGCCATAGGTTGCAGCTTCCATCTGCTCTGTAGAGAAATAGAACCCTGCACCGTAATGACCATCATTGCCAGTATTGTTAGAAAGGCATAAATGATCGAATGATTCAAAGCTGTGGCGTGTGCCGTGATATACCACCTGTGGCTCACCGTTTTCGTCCACGATTTTAGAAGCCTGAGCCGGGTTAAACTCCCAATCACCAAACCACGCTTTAAACGCTGCTGTGCGTACTTGGAGCCACTGAGATTCAGTCAGGTTAGTTGGATTGCCATTAGGAGCTTTAAGCCATAAATCTGTACCGAAATACGCTGAACGAACATCGGTTTCAGTCGCAAAAAGAGAAGAGATTTCAAAACGTGCATTCATTGCTGTTTACCCTGATCTAAACCTTTAATCCAGTGGTTTTTCTGGTGTGAGCTTACTGCTCTATATGATAGGAATTATACCGTTAAAACATGGCATAAGTCAATATTAAAGAAACTAAAACCCTTGAAATATATAGATTTAAAACAAAAAAACCGCAGTGACAAAGCTGCGGTTCTGGGTGGGATATTGTCTGGCCTGAATTAATGAATGACGCGCTGTTGTAGGCGTTGTTCTTCGGCTGTGGCAGGGCGAATAAACTGCACACCTGTTTGATAGCGGTAGCCATTCAGTACCACTGTACGACCGTGAATACATGGTGTTTCACTGATCGAGTGAACTTGTGAATCTGCAATGCTGTCTACCATTACAACTAAATCGCCAATTTTATAATCGTTTTTAACTTGATTCATGTCTTAACTACCCTTGTCTAAGCCTTTATTACGGTGGCTTATCCGTGTGAGCTTTGTGCTCTTTGTATATACAGAATTATAGCTAAAGAAAATGGCATAAGTCAATATTTAGAAGCGATTTTGGTTCCCTCATTTATGAGGGTAGCATACTTCAAACCCTCGCCGTTAAAGGCATTGCCTTTAGGATTCACAGCAGCCACCTGGCGAACCACCAGGACATTCAATCATTTTTTTTATTTAAAAAATCTAACGCCTACCTGGTTCCCAGGCTCGGCAAAAAACCGCCCCACCGAAGCGGGGCAAGCGGGTTAAAGTTAAACTTCGTCAGCGAAGAATTTAGACTGATAATCACGGAGCAAAATGGTTCGCTCGTCAGTCTGCTTGCCATCCTCAAGCACTTGAACCGTTACCGTTATGTCTGGTTGGTTATAGCTATACGATTTAAGAGATTCAAGAAAATCAAACTGGTGGCTCATACCTAGCACAAGATCACCGGCTGTAAAGCCTTTTTCCTGAATCATCACGGCACATACACCACCATTACCTGTAATATCAAGAGTACGGTCTTGTCTGTCATAGGAAAGGCATAAACATTCACCAGAACCCATATCATTGCCGTCTAATACGTCTATTTGGTCTGGGTCCTCGTATGGCTTGTTTGTCTGGTACAGGCGAACATTATCCAGTCGAACTACTGCATCAATCAGGTCGTCTGCACTGTCAAAAGTGATCTGAGAAACAATCAGTTTAAAAGTCTTATTAGTCATGTCAGCTATCCCTTATGGCAATTCAGCAAGAATGTCTAACACTAAATCTTCATAGCGCGTATTAGCGTCCATAACCGCTTCAAGGAAAGGTTGGTAAATTGTATCTTCACGATTGCCCGGAACCTTTTCATAGTCATATTCGTATTCACCTAACACCTCTAAAGGATTATCGGAATACTCACCGTTGAAGCAGATTCGTTGGGAAATTTGGAAGTCTGGGAAATTTTTGTCGAAGTAAACAAGGAAGCCTTCTTTGTCAGCCGGATTCTGTAAAATAGCGTTTAGAATTTTAAAAAGGTCGTTGTTTACCTGTGTGCTCTTTACGAAATATTCAACAGCTTGAACTTCAACGCCTTGCGCGTTTAAGTCAGCAATGAAAGAAACTAGACCCTTTATTTGAGCAGCTTTGTAAGCGTTGTTTTGAACTAAATGTGACATGATTTTTATACCCTTTAATTTAAGCCTTTGATACGGTGACTTTTCCGTTTGGCGTAGTTCGCCTGAGCCTTCATTATAGCCTCAAAACATGGCATAAGTCAATGTAAATGATATGGAAATCATAAACTTAAAATAGGTCAGCATTTTTTTATTATATAAAAAACCTAACGCCTACCTGGTTCATAGGCATAAAATAACCGCAGTGGTTAGCTGCGGTTATTCAGTCATTCCAGGAGGATTACTTGAACTTTCTCTTCTTGTCATGCCTGTATACAGGCGTGATTGCACTGGTAGCCAAAACTTTTGATAGATTCTTTTCAATAGATTCTCGTAATCCATCAAACAATTGAACTTCATTGGATGTTTTTAAGTAGTCTGCGATCTGCTGCCCCATATACTCAATAATATCTTTGGCGTTCCTGATGCGAAATTCAGGGCTTTCAGCCAACTTCAACAGCTCTGCCTTAGTCGGGAATTGCTTGCTTCCATTGATTTTAAGTGCCAGTTGATCATCAATATTTTCATAAATAAGCGTATGAGTAATATCAAAAGGTGGTGACACGTAAATATCGCTCATATCTGGCGTGTATTGCAGGGCAAAGTTTTTAAGGTGAGCATCACCGTTCCCGATCAGGCAATTGAAAACGATGTACTTATACATTTTGGCGATTTCTGCTTCGCTCTTGGTGTATAGGTAGGTAGCTTTAAGCAAGGTTTCGTAGCTGCCTTTGTACTTCTCATTCGGGTCATTAGACCTTTTTAACAAGGTCGTGAAATCCTCATAGCCCAACTTAGTTCCATCAGCATCCTTATCAAATCGCTCGATAACATAGGTTTCCAGATTGTCCGATAGGTAAGTTTTTGGCGGTTCCAAACCACAATGTCGAGCTGCTTCCATGCAAACAAATTCATTGACCGTCAGTAAATCAAAGTCTGCATCATAAGACTTAACAATGAGGTCTTTTTGCTGAACAGTACGTTCCGTAACGCTAGTCACATTCGGAATGCTCACTTTAGGTTGAACGCCGGCTAAAGAGTTGCGTAAGTAATATTTCTCTAATAACTGAGGAAAAAGTGGAGCCTGGCTATTGTAGTTAAGAATCTCACTCAGATTAACTGATTCCACATCAGGCAATTGGAGTTCACTTCTATAGGACAGCATACCAATACCATTCGCTTCCTGTAGTGCCAACAAGTACATTTCATTCACATTGGCATATCTGGCAAGTTTACTGGCAATAAAATGACGATTATGACCCTCTGGTAAATTCTGGGAAAAAATAGGGTGCAACACCCCATGCGAATATCCTTGCATATCTGGTAAGGTCATGGTCAGAGAGACAAAACTTTGCTCTTGCACTGGCTGATAGTGATAATGAGAGCCATGCGTCAGCAAGCCTTGTTTCAAATCATCCGTGAATACTTCAATGGACCTGATCTCATTGGGTAATTGAAAGTTATCCATCAGTCATCCTCATTGAATAGCGTGTCGATCTCATTCCAAGCCGGCAAAGTTCGTTTTTTAGGGGTAACTTCAAACTGCAATCCAACTGCATCAATTAGACGTTCAAAAATATCGAATGAACCTGTGAAATGACCATTTTCTATTTCAGAAATAGTGGATTTATTAACCCCAGACTTTTTCGCCATCATTTGCTGTGTATAGTTTAATTTCTGCCTTGCTTCACGTATTTTTGCACCAATTTCTGCACGACTAGCCATAAAAGCACCTCATTTGTTCGCCATATAGCGAAAAACATGAATCTCTATATTGAAGTTTGCCATATAGCGAACAATTTACTACATTAATCTAATATTTGCTATATAGCGAACTTTTCTGAAATAAAGCTAATATTTCGCCATATAGCGAAGTTGCAGCAGAAGTCGATAAAATAAAGACCCCGCCGTAGCGAGGTCTTTTCTGATCTGTGAGATTCACTACTGGTATTCCGATAGCGTTCATTTGCCATATACGGAACATCAATCAGGAAGATTTTTAATTTGCTTCTCAGAGATTTTTTTTGAATAACGGCTCATTACTTCAAAAAGATCAATTTCATATAATTCACCCAATGCAGCAATAAGCGTTTCTATTTTTACTCGGTTATTGCTACCAACAAGCATGTATTCCTTATTTTCATCAAACTCAACATTTCGTAATGTCGTTCTTGATATTATTTTTGGTTTACGCTTAGATTTGGCTTTAGTTTTTAAATAAAGGTGTTGTTGATTTACATCACGAAAGCCATGTTCACCGCCTAAAACTTGATATATTTGTGATGCTTTTGCTTTAGTGAGATCAAGAGTTGTTTCAATTACTTTCTGATGCTCATCATAAGTCACAAATGGCAGTTTTTTAGTTTCAGCAACTTCGGCTTGTTTGTCCATTGGTAAGCGTGAAAGTGCTGATAAAAGCGTTTTATTGCCTGCAAATTCGACTACTAGCCTAGCGTCAAGCTGATTTGTTGCAATTAAAGGAATATATGCAAACAAGCCACTTTTTAACTCGGATAAGTCTACACCTCGCTTATTTAATTCATTCCAAATAATTGACATATACACCAAATAATCACTTGTGATTTTGAGTGATTTTGATAGTTCAGCTTTTAATTGCTCGATAGATGCAAGCTGAATATCATGATTACTCATTAATACTAATTCATTCATCATTAGTCACCAATTTTTCCAGGTCTTTTTGTAATTCAGCAAAGCGTTTTTCAGCTTTACGCTTGGCTGCTTTTTCACGTTCATGTTGCTGTAGTTCTGCAAATTTCTCAGGATTTTCGATTTTTAATCTCTTTCTTTCTTCTGAACGTTTAGCAATCCGCCTACGCTCAATTTCAGCAATAATTTCAGGATTTTCATCACGATACTTCCGCATTCTTTTAGCAATTAACTGCTTTGTTTTAGGATTTGACCTATACTTTTTATGGGATTTCTGGGATGATTCTTTGTAGCTCGGCATTTGCATTCGCTCATTTTGAGCAATGCGCTTAGCTTCCATTTTGTTAGGGTCGGCTTTAATTCGAGAATATTGTTTAGCTGATTGTTTTTTAGCATAATCAGGGTCTTTTGCCATTTGATTTGCATAGGATTTGCGATCAATATCTTTCACTTTTAAAGCATGGCATTCATCACTACACGTATTTTTCCGCGTTCTGAGTTCCCGAATATCTTTTTCACAAATCACACAATACGCCCACAATCCATGCGGTTTTTCAGGCGTAGCCCATACAATCTGATCTAATGATTTTTTTACCATTTTTCAAACTCAATGCGTGTCATAATTGCCTTTAAACCACTTCCAAATTCCCCAACTTTCAGGGATTTTAGTGTCATCACTCAACCTAACAATTTTGCCTGTTATTATTAGTTGACTAACGACACTTTGATAAATGCGCCAGTACACAATATTCTTAACTCCTGTTCTTTCTGAAAACAGTTCAAAAGAATGGAAAAAGGGCAATGTTGGACTGATACGCATTGGCTTGTTGGGGTTGTTGTCAGGATCAGTATTGCGCCATGTTGCCAACTCAACATCACTTAATAATAGATCGAGCACTAAGTTGTATTGCGATACCATCAAGTCCATCAGCATTTCAACATCATATGGAACAGGGACTTTTCCTGCTTCCCAATATTGAAAAGAACGCTTCGTTACTTTTGCGATTTCCGCTATTTCAGCAACAGTTAATCCTAAGCCTTGCCGTTGAGCTTTTAATTGTAGATGATTCATTTTGAAAGCCTAAAAATGCCCTCAAGTCAGGGCTTGTTGATTATTCGTATTGTGAGTCAAGTTCTTTAACAACATCTTGGATTGCTTTGCATGTACTAATCCAATCATTGAATAATTCTTCTTCTACTTTGCTGAGGTCATAACCATACACATTGCAACGGTCAATGTGTGCTAAATGAGTGTTATAGTCAGCATGTAAACGGTTTGTTTCACGCTTAAATTGAACTTGCACAGTGCGATTATTTTCTAGTGTCACAACAAATGTCATAACTTCTTCAACATAGTCAACATCAATAATCTTTAGCACTGACTTGAAAGAACCATCATGGTTATTAATAATTTGAATTTCTTTAACCATTTCTAATATGCCGTCACGCCCCATATTGTTGCCGAACTGATCAACAAATTGGACATTGTGAAGTTTTGAGCCAGCTTTATAAGGGTAGCCTTCAAAACAACCAAAAGTTTCTGTTCCATTGCGAAGATTGTCTGTTTCCACAACTAAACGAACTGTTTGACCATTTAATACTGTAAATAACTTTTTCATCTTATTTCTCCTATCGCTCAATAGCGATTTAAGTTTACTTTTAAGAAAGCTTATCTTAATGAAGATAGTATATTTCGCAATTGCGAAATAAGCAAGATTGAATTTCACTTAAAAACTAAATTCAACCACGTATTTCGCATAGCCAAAATAATTACACTAGATAGGTATATTTTTTGGAAGAAAATAACCAAAAAAAATTGACTAATGCCATATTTTAATTATAAAAAAAACCTGCCGTAGCAAGTTTTTTTATAGGTTATCCTTTTAAACTACCGAAGCAATCTAATTGGAGGAAATCGGTAAATAGTTAAGTATATTAAGCAGCACCATAGAAATCTTTAAAAGACAATAACTCCGGTGATGGTAGGTGATTGCAGCAGAACAGCACCGTATTTAATGGGAGCTTCTGCTCGTGAATGGTATTCGGGTCAAGCATCTTCTTCATATGTTCTTGTTTCCCCCATAAATTAGCTTTGTAATGTGGAAAACAGGGTGATGTAGCTTGGTAAATTCGGTTATACGCATTATTCACAATAATTTCTTCTTGGGAGCCATCAGGTGAAAGAGGTAAATCTTGATAATTCAGAAATACATGCGATTGCATATAAATCTTTCTGCTGTAACGCATGACAACAGGCATAACCATTGGATTGAACAATGTTTTCAAGTCAGCGAAGAAGTATCTCCGAAATGAACCATTCAAAATTTTACGATTAGCGTGATCAAGTATATCTACAAATGTTTCCAGTAGGTCAGCAGTCGCCAATGTTTTTAAATGTTTAAAGCTAGTTGTTTGGTTGGTGTCGGTGCTTTTAATCACCCCAATTTTATTATTTAAAATAATATCAGCGAAGTTGAAACTTTCATCATTAATATCGTCAGTTAAGCGATCTATGAGATTATTGTCATCAAGGATTGAGAAGGCTTTAAGCAATCCATCAACGGCATATTTTGAAGTAGGATTCAGACTGGTTTCACTCAACTTGATCGTTTCATTAAGCAACTTTCGCAGAGTTAAATGAGGTACGGTTTCGCTAATCTGCTGCTTTAAGAGAGGGTAGACTATCTGAATAATATTGAGCTTGTCACGTTCATTAGATTCCGTTTCCATGAATACAGAACAAACTATTTTTAACGCTTGCAGAAGTGATTTACCACGTAGAGGATTGTAACGGACTACCTGGTATGCTGCGTTGCCAGTCAGGATTTTTTCAATGTCTAGTACAATCATGTTTCGTCGATAGGTCTTAGAGCGAGCTACAATTGTTTCAATGGCTTTCTTTGATGTACTTACTTGTTTATGCGCAATAATCATCCCAACGTCTTTATGCTTAAATGCGTTTTCTAGCATCAGCATTAAACTATCAGATATTAAAGTCTGTTCTTCTATGAAATGTAGATGGCTGCTTGAGTGTTCATCATGAATCAGGTCCACTAAAAAGGGGCGGGTCGTATTGTTAGCCATGAATTTTCCTTATTGAATCTGTAAAATGGTTTACTACACATTTCTATACATTAGAGCTTAAATATAACTGGTCATCATTAACGAAAAAAGGATGCTCGCAAATGATCAGCTACTCCGTCCATTAAAACCCGCTTGGGTGATCAAAATTTATAACTCCTATTGGTCGCGTATTCTGTTTCGTGGTACAGCGACCGCCGGTGGAGTGTAGGGTTTAAGCTGATCTAATACTAGGCTGTCGAGCTTCTGTTCTAATGCAGCATCATTCAATTTTAACAAGGTATAAATGCGCTTTTCTTCTGTTTGGTTCTGCAACATCAGTACCATTGCCTGATTAAGCCAGAATGCCTTTGTACCATAGATAACTTTGTGGCTAATACCACCAGTTTTAGCTATTTCAGCTTGCACCTTAGAACGCAGTTCATGGCTTGGAAAATCTTTTTTAGCAACAAGGGTAGGCGTGACCTGTGGATGCGTATAGTAACCATTGTCACCGGTGCATAGTTCCAGACGTTTGCCAATCAACGCCTTTAACTTCTCGCGCATTGCATGGACTGATTTAGCGAACTCAAACTGTTCATTGAATGGAAAAGTAAGCTCAAATTCAATGGTGCTGTTCAACAGGTCATTTTGATCTACTGCAATTTTGATCAAACTATTAAAATATAGCTCGAATGCCTGGTTCAGTTGGTAAAAGAAGTGGTCAACATTGGCTTCATACCATTGCTCATGTACCAGGAATTGACGGAGCGGAATAGGATACTCAAAACCGATCTCTTTGGCTGTCAGCAGCATAGACATGGCTAAAGGAAGGTAATGTATCGGTGCTGTGTCAGCAATGCCGTTTAATGGCAAAACATCCTCAAAAGGAATAGAGGATATCCCATAAACAGCTTTGACCTCACTTGTCTTGAGGAAAGGTACACTCTGGAACAAGAATGGCACAATATGGCACTGATCACTATGTTTGAAATTGCGATAGGTCAGGTACGAAGGAGCTGTTTTGTTCGTCCAATCCTTGAAGGTGGTGGTCACAATGTTACTAATGAAACAACGCCACCAACATGAGTAATAACTATTACGTGGGTATGGGTCCAGATCGGACAGATCAATACTGGAATACTGCGGTGCTTTGGTCAGCATTGCTTTGTATGAATTAAAACCGGAGCTTCGTGCAAAGGTTTCCAGGAGTGTTTGCACCCCAAAACTTTTACGCGCTGCTTTAGATGGCTCAAAGCCATCTTTGTTGTAATTTGGGTACACGATAGGGCTTTGTGAGCACCAGAACATTGAATCTGGATTGAAGTCACGTAGCACATTTGCTAAAAGACGCGCAAAGTCGTTGAGTTCCGCCGACGGAATAAAATTGAAAAACATAACTCACCTATAGTTCAGGCTTGGCAAAAGTTTAAACAAACCTGATGCGAGCTAGGTTTTGTTTAAAATTCAGTAGGGCGTATCAAAATAAAACGCAGGTTTCTTCTACTCTTTTGCAGGTATGGACAACCTAATCCGTGATCAAATTATATCACTATATGTTGACTTATGCCAATATCCAACATGAAAAAACATTTTGCCAGGTAATAAAAAACCCCGCAAAAGCGAGGTTTTGAAAACTGTATAAATTAAAGATACTCGATAGATCACACGGAAAAAGTATTTCGTGCGTATCGCCTTACGCTCATGGAACGCAATGTGCCACCTCTTGATCTTCTGCATCGTCCTCAACAGCATCTTTAGCTGCCTGGTCGATTTCCCCCATGACTTCCTCAATCAATTCGTACAAATGTTCAGAACAGCCTTCTTGACCGGCACAGTAACCGTCACCATATTCAGTTTCAGACGAGTGCATTTTAGATTGGGAGTGCCAACCCGCAGCGACCTCACTTAACTTTTTGCTTACTGCTTCTTTGATCGCTTCGATATGTTGTTTTGTTAATTGAGACATAATCTAATTTCCTAATCTTAAATATGGTGATTTTCCATTTGAACTTATTGTTCGATATAGTGTAAATTATATCAATTAATAATGGCATAAGTCAATGTGTGAGCTATGATGAATATTGGTAAGGAAATCCGTGAAAAGCTGTCAATGTGCGGTAAATGCGTCAATTGTAAACTTATTGTTTGGGATAGTTCTCTTGAAGAAACCGATATAAAAAGAGTGAATGAGTTCAAAAGCACGAATGGTACAAAATATTTTACGGTGCGTTGTTCCTGGATGAAATCACAAATCCTTAATCCACAACAGCTAACTTTATGTGAAGGTCGGCAGCAGTACAAACCCTAAAATAACGCCGTATAACAGTTGAGCTTGCGATAATCTGTATATACAGATTATCACTTGCATAGCATTATTAATTGGAATGAATTTCATAGTATCTATTTCGTTTTAGTATTTGGTTAAATCGTTATTAGTAGTTAAAAAACATGGCATAAGTCAATGTTATATTTATTTGCTAGTGCTATAATCAAAATCATAATTAGACGGAATTTAGACATTATGAGTAACAGCAAAGCTAACCTGGAAATAATCGAATTGCATAAAGTCGCCTATGATGGTGAACCAGGCTGTGATAAATACAACATCAATGCACAGTTAGAAGAATGCAAAAAGATTCGTAGTGATTACGCAATCCATGAGATTCAATTTGATCGAACAAATTGGACCAGGAATACAAATATTCCTCATGCTCTACCTGAACTATGTAAATTGAAGTTTGTAGGTTACTCAGTGGGTCCTAAAGATGCAGCCCATGAGATTAGCAATAGTACCTATACCTGTAACCTGTATTGGTCAGCAAGCGAATGTTTATTGCTACAAGTACAAAAGGCAGGGGAGCTGCCGAATATTGAAATCTGTTACAGCTTAAAAGAATTATTAGAGCAGCTTGCTTATTACCATACCGATCTTGAATTTAAGCAGGGCAATATAGCTGAAAATATTTTAAAGAACGCCGTGCAATACAGTGAATGGAACTTTGATGGTGAATCAAATTTAATCTATGGCAATAATGATGTGACAAATTTCTCGCAGTTCTTAGACTTGGTGAATCAAAGTCTATCTCTTGGATTTAAGCCTTATATTTATAAGGTACGGATGAAGCCAAAACCGCTACCAGATCAACGCGGATTAATCCTTTTTACTGCAAAACAAATTGCTGTAGAGCACAGAGATATTTCTGATTTTAAACTCGCTCAACAAGAGATTGTCACCAGAAAAGAAAAAGTTAATTCAAACATTGCCACCACCATTTTGTTTTTAACTCAAGATTCTAAAATTATCGAAATAATTTCTGATGCTCACCGTATTACAGGTATTCAGGCAAGTACAGGTATTAAAATTGAGCGAACAGTATTTAATGATGCAACTTATAAAAAAACGAGCAGCCTAGATGATCTGGAAACACAAGGTTCGTATTTCTATATAGGTACACCTATATACAATGCCATGTTGGTTTTCTTAAAAACTCAGGAGCCACCTGTTTACTTGGATTATGTCTTAACCAATGATAATGAGCGCGATATTGAATTTGATGGACGCTTAATCGGTTATGCTTGTGAAGTCGAAGATGAAATAACCACACTGTCACGCCTTTACCAGACGCGCCGTGGCAATCTGATCTGTCATCAATTGGTAAAAAATCAGGACGAAGAGCTGCTGCGACAAGAAGCCCTAGTGTCCAATGACCATGAAGAGATCGTGCAGTTCTTTGGTTGTAGTGCGAACATAAAACGCATGTACCGTGAAGCAGGGATTAATGCCAATATCACTGTCGAATAGTAGAAATTTGAATCTGGATGCAGGGATTAAACCGATCTCTGCATTCTTCGCCGTCACCTGGCATCCCACCAAAATATTCAACCATTTTTTCTATTTAAAAAATCTAACGCCTACCTATTTCCCAGGCTGCGAAGCAAAAAAAAGACCAACCGAAGTTGATCTTTTGGGGGAGGGAGGTTTACAGCCAGTATTTGTGATTCAGAACGAATTTGCGTTGTAAGTAAGCCCAAGCAGTCATACCTAAGCTAAACACGCCACCCGCTAGGCAAAGGTAGTAGGCAGTCTGGTCGCCTGGCTCACCGTGTTCAGCGACCCAAGAGCGATACTGTGCTTCTGTAGCGATCATATCAGGAACGCTTGTATCAACCACGCTTGCAGCTACTAACAGGACAAAAGCCAATGTAGCAAACAGGATAATAAAGAAAGGTGAAGCAGTCAGACGGTAAAATTTGTTGTTGGTAGAAATCATTGATTTTTGCATTTTTAAACCCTCAGTCTAAACCTTTGTTACGGTGGTTTTTCCGGTTGAGCTATCTGCTCTTTATGTTTGTGATTATGGCTTAAAACATGGCATAAGTCAATATTGTGATAAAAATGCTTAGTTTAAATAGTTGATTAGAAAGGCGAATATACCTAGCAAGTGAATAAGCAAATTCAATCATTTTTTTTATTAAAAAAACCTAACGCCTACCAGGTTCCAGGCTGTGATCGTCAAAAAAAGCACCCTTATTTGGGTGCTTGGGGTGGGGTGGTTTAAAGTGCGTGTTCTGCTAGAAAGTTTTCGGGTTTGACCCTTGACCCTGCTGCGGTGTTTAACTGACCTAGCAGCATATCTGCATGTGCTTTGAGCTTCTGGTCTGCGCAGTTATCACGAAAGCGTACAAGCCGATTCCATACGTCTTGTGGTTCTGGTTTTTGAATTGTCATGTATTTCGACCTATACCTTAGATTCTGGGAGGTTAAGTTGTGATTACAGCTTAACTTTGATCAATTCTGATGCGTGTTCGGTAAAGTCCTCGAACTTGGCATTAGGGTTAAAATATTGCTTCACAAGCTCATACAGTGTTTCTGCAACGATTTTATCCGTATAGGTGTACATGATTTCGCTGATAAAGCCTGTGCCAGTGATCGTCGTGATGTCCTGTGTTTTAACTTCAACGAAGGGCATATCTGCAAAATAATCAGCACCCACCTCATAATCTAAAACATTCGGGTAAAGCGTTTCCACATAGTCGATTTCTTCATCCGTTAAATCAGATTCACGGAATAAAGCTTTAATTAAGTGCACCTGAGTAAGATTCAAGAATCGTTTAATCTCAGCTCGTACAACTGCACTTTCAGTAGAAATTAAATCAGGAAGGTTGATATTTACTTTCAAATCGTATGCTATACGATCTTGAATCTCTAAAAATGCTGCATGAAGTTCGGTTGTAATGGTATCTGTGACTTGGTTTGAATCCATTAGAAAAGACAAGTCAGCATGGGCTACGGCTACACTTGGAATGCTCAAATCTTGGCGAGCAATGTGTAATTTAACTGGTGCTTGTGCTTGGATAAACTGGTTAAGATTCAAGTTCGACATGATTTTGTATCCTATATTCTCAGCCTTTAATGCGGTGGCTTCTCCGCTTCGGCTGAATGCCTTTGTATATACGAATTATATCTGCAAAACATGGCATAAGTCAATGCAAATCAAATACTTAAAATTTGGAAGCATTTTTTTATACTTAAAAAACTTAACGCCTACCTGGTTCCAGGCGGGGCAGTAGTGATCTGCAAAATCCAGGTTAAAAAAAAACCCTTACCGAAGTCGTGGTAAGGGTGTTAAAGAGAGGTTCAGGGGAATCATTAACCTAAACCTCTGAGGGTATCCGTAAGGATTAAGAGAACAGGATGATGGTTTCTTTCACATCCATCTTAGGCATGATGCTATAGAAAACCGATGATGCGTATTCGCGGTCACTGGCAAACAATTCGCTCAGATTCATTTTGATGGTTTGAGTGATCTGCTCTGACTTGTTAATGTCGAATAAGGACAGGCTTAAACCAAACAGGTCAGTGATTTTAACTGCACCGCGTTTGCCGATTTCAACAATCATGTCACGACCCATCAACGAGCCAATGAAGGTCATTTTGCTGTATTTAGCGGTATTCGACACAGCAACATCATTAATCTTCAAGCCATTTGTTTTAACCCAATTGATCTTAGTGCCTTCTACAGCTTTAGACTTCAAGAACTTCTTAATGTCAGCTTGAGTAGCACGTACAGACAGCAGATCAATCATGTCGATGTTTTCCCAGAAGAAACGATTATCCGCTTCAATCATCGGCTCATTGATGTTTACAGAAATAAACTTGGTTCTGCCATTAGCTTTAATTTCAGCTTCAATCACCGTATGGAAATTAAAGTTCAACTTCACTTCATCTTCTAATTGGTCAGTTGTGTAAAGCAGACCAGAAGTATGCACATAATTAATGGTCGAGAAGTCCATAAAGCGATAATTAAACACCATGCTCATTAATGGAATGCTTGAATTGCGCTGATCACCCTTAGTAACGTAACTTCTAGGAAAATTGCCGTCTGGAACAATCGACACTTCGTTATCAACAGCCATCGTTTTGAGTTGGACACCACGAACCTGAATGGTTTTGAAATAAGTAGGTTTCTTTACTTCCGCAGCAAAATAAGCGTTCACAACATTTTCAACGCATTTAGCGTTACGTGCCTTGAATACGATGCTATGGGTCACGGTATAGCGGGTATTAATTTTATCTTCTTCTACGGCAACAGTTTCAGCAGTAGGCAGTGATGCAATATCCAGTTTATAAGCTGATGCCAACATTTCAGGCAACGACTTGTACCAGTCATTCTTCTTGAATAACTCAACAGTGCGGTTGATACCTTCTTCTTTGCTGTCTGGCGCGTAAGGGCGTGTGTAAGTGCTGAGAACCGTAGTCGCAGTGATAGAGAATGAAGTGAAATCAGGGGAAAATGAACCAGTGACCTGATCAACAGTTTCACTTGTGAAATGATCTGGGAATTTGTTGCGCAGAATGATTCTGCGGTTTGTAGTCGCAATAAATTTGTTTAAAGACTTTTGAAGCAAAAATGCAGTGTGACGGTTTGATAATTTAGCCATGATTTTTATACCCTGTATCAAGTCTTTATTACGGTGACTTATCCGTGTGAGCTTTCTGCTATTTATGTGGTTAATTATGGCTTAAAACATGGCATAAGTCAATGTACAACGTAAGACATGCAAAATAAACCTGGATAGCCGAAGCCACCTGGCATGTGTCTGGCTCACCAAAATTTCGGGAACATTTTTTTCTACTGAAAAAACCTAACGCCTACCGTTTTCCCAGGCGCAGGGCGGTGGTGATCTGCCACGCCATCTACTACGCAATAAAAAAAGCACCCGAAGGTGCTTTTTCTCTTTCCGGTTCCTAGTAGTTAGGAACCACGTTGCGAGTGAGCTTCACGTAGTTGCCATTAATCAGCCTTGCGTCAAAGTGCTCATTAGCACACCCGCAGCAATCATGCTCGCATGAGCATTGGCTTGTCATGGTGTAGTAGATACCCTCAATTACGGCATCCATGCTCACACCTTCCGGTGGCTGCACTTCCGCAATAATGCTTTGACGCGCACCGCCTTCATCATCGTAGTTAGCAAAAGGCAGCATTTTGAATGTGTCTGCCGGAAGGGTAATAGAACCGATCACGGTATTGTCATTCATGTGCGAATAAGCAGCGTTATAATTGCCTTGTTCACATACAATCAGCTCAACCGCTTTAGTGTCGTTGCCAAGCGACAGGTAGTTCGCAACCAACTCCAAGTACAGCTCATTTAGAGCAGCATAAAGATCAAATGAAGTCTTGTCGTACTTACGGATACGGCACTCTGGGATAGAGGTAAGGTCGGCAATGACGGTTTTCTGGAACCCTGCTTTATTGATGGTGCAGTCATCACCGTTGCTCTTACGACCCGATAAGAAAGTCATGCTCATGCTCGCCATTGTGAAGCCATCTTCAACAATGTCTTTGATGCTCAAGGTGTTCAGTTGCACCAATGATCGGTCTGCATTCTCAGGCGATTGAGCCAGAAGCAGCACTTTTTCAAGGTGGTGCAGACTTGCTGCGGTCTGTAAAACCGAAACGAAAATCTTAATGTCCATCCACGGCACGAAGTCGCTAATATCTTCTGCACGTACACGGAAGCGTTTAGGGTTTTTCTGACACAGGTATGCAGCAAAGCTGTCGCTATCACTGAAATCGAAATCTTCAAGCGTATCGCTGAAAACTGGCAATGCACCTTCGATAGTTTGGTCTAAAGTAAGACCAAGTTTAAACATGGTTTGATTTACCTTGTCGCGCATGTTTAACAGAACGGATGTGAATTGAATATCCGCAGAAGCACCCGCCATAAGGCTGAAAATAGTGTTGTTAGTGTTAGCAATGAAGTCGTCTTGGAAAATAAACATGATTTTTATACCCTTTAATCTAAGTCTTTATTACGGTGACTTTTCCGGTTGAGCTTTCTGCTCGTTATGTTGTGAATTGTAGTGGTAAAACATGGCATAAGTCAACATAAATGAAAAAGAATTTAGCCAGTACAAACACAAAAAGCCTGAATGATCAGGCTCTCTGGGTAAGGTAGAACTACAGGTATTTTAATTTAAGCATGGTCACAGCAATGGGCTTGAACTCACTATTTAAGAACAACAGATCAAGAACGCCACTGCTACTAGCTGTGCGTAAGACAAGAGCATGCTGTGGAACCGCAGCTTTACGGTCTGCTAAGTGCTCATTACATAGAGCTTCAAAATCTTCGTCAGAATACTGGTCGCGCTCCGCTTCCATTTCATCGCGGTATAAAGCGTTTAGAACCTCTGGCGTTTCCTGAGTAGGGAAAGCAAAACCAGAATAGCGGTTGCTATCTTCTAAAGTGATGATCTGACCACGCAAAGCAATTTCACAATTACCGATTAGCCCGATAGGGTCATTGTCTGGTTGAGTAATAGCGTTGAAAAAGTTAATCGTCTTTTCATCAAATGAAGCATTGTTGCCATTAGCTAAAAAAGCGTTGATTTCAGCGATCTGGTCTGCGGTGAGGTTATTAATGTGCATAGTTTTCCTTTACTAAAGCCTTTGATACGGTGGCTTCTCCGTGATGGCTTAATGCCTATGAATACTTAGAATTATACGCTTGAAACATGGCGTAGGTTAATGTGATTACTGGTAAAGCTGGCTCCCAAAATTCGGGAAGATTTTTTTCTACTGAAAAAACCTAACGCCTACCTAGTTCCGGGGAGCATTAAAAAACCCCGCCTTAGCAGGGTTTTGACTTGGTTTGAATTATTCTTCTTCTTCCACTTGCCAACAGAAGTCTTTAGGACTGCCCTCAATATGGAAGCACTCTGTATCAAGACCACCATCACGCTCCATCCATGTTACTCGGTCACCTCCCCAATCAATCCAATAACTTTTCGCCCTAGACTTTTTGTTCGTCTCTTTTTGCACCACAATGGCATTATCACCGGCATAAGGTCGTGTCACTTTCCAACCGGCTTGACCATCAGCAAAAGAGATATTGAATACAGCATAACCATCTACATTGAGCTGTCCTACTTTGCAGGGAAAATACAGCATATCAATATTGCATTGAGCACTTTTAACTTTAGGTGTTTTTACTGGTTCAGCAGCACTAACATGAGTTGCGCAAGCAAGAATAAAAGCGGAAACGATTAGGTTTAGTTTCATTGGTGTTCTCAAGTAATAAAATTGGAAAAAATACACCTCGCTAAGAGGTGTATTTTCATTTGGACGATTAGGCTTTCAGAATTTTCGTCAATTCGCTGTAACTATAGCAACTCAAAATATCCAGTAATACAGCAAGGAATACTTCATTTTGCGCTGAATCAATATTGAGCGGAGTTTTTAACCAATCTTTCAGGTCATGCGCATTAAACACATTAAACGCATCACTCACAGTTTTTGACATGCTGAACTCGTGATCTGCCAACCACTTCGCCAAGCCATAGACATTGTTTTCATGGGTTTGGTTAGCAACTGCAAGGGCATAACCATGATTAGGAATACTGCGGAAGTAATGGCGCAATACTTCAAATTGCTTGATCACTTCATCACGGAACTGGCTAACCAGTTCAGTAGTAGCCAGTTTTTTCAGTGCTTTGTCTGTCATAAACAACACACCTGATGCCGTGTACTCGTAATCAAGACCGAAATCATTAAAAACATAGTGAGCAATAGACAAGCTACGACTAAGATCAGCGTCCAAAACAAGGTTAGTTTCTTTAATTGAGGTACGCTGTTGAATAGATTGAATGATGCTGCCAATCGCATCACGGATGGATTCAGCAGAAAAAATGTTTGGTGATTTTAAAGTAGTTGCTGACATGATTTTTTACCCTTTAAATACTGCCATTATTTCGGTGGCATTCCCGCTTGAGCTATCTGCTCTTTATGCTTAAATTCTAGTCTAAAACATGGCATAAGTCAATATTTGTGATACTATGACGCACTGGCAGCCTGAGTTTTCGATTCAGGATTTCAAAGCATTTTTTATATTAAAAAATCTAACGCTTACCACGGCGCAGGGCATTTAAGGAGAATACATTGAGTTGGTTTACAAAAGGATTAGGGGTGTGTCTGGTAATAACTTCGGCTCATACCTTTGCTAAACAAGATAGTGAATGTTCATTTCATGTGGTGTCTACAGATGAAGTTCTTGCCCTGGTAAATAAAAATGGGATTCCATTTCCCCAAGATCAGACTAATCATGCTGATGAATTATGCAGAATGATGAAAAACAATCATGCAGCTATTTATTTACAGCCATATTCCTCAATTATTGAAAACCAACGCTTTACTGGCTTATTTGCGCAATTAGTTGATGCTAATCTAATTGAGAAGGGCATTATGCTTACTCCAAACATATACAGTAATGCTTTAAACGTGACTGAACTTGATAATTATGAAATTAAGCAGATCAGTAGTGTAAATAACCAGGGTAAGCAGAGCCAAACAACACAAGTAATTTCCGGCTCCAATAAAAAAGTTGTACTTGATCAGGTATCTCAAGCAATTCTAAGCTTAGAAAAAAATGAATTTGCTGCTCTAAACAGAGTGAGAGAAAAACTTCACAACTTTGACCGAAAGGCTACTGTTGTTCCTGAACCCAAAACTAAAGATTGTTTGATGGATGCAGCAATACCAAATCCAATACTTTTAAAGGAAGTCCAGGAATACGGATTTACATTCTCGAAGCCTAAGTACCAAGAAGTATGTGAAGCCTACAGGGTCAATAATGTTCAAACATTCCTTATGGATTCCACTGTGAAAAAAGGTGGTAGGCTGTATACAAATATTCTGATGTTTAATGGACTGAATGAATATATTTCTAATGGTATTCCTGTTTTCACAACTAAGACTGTAAGCAATATGAGCATGTCGAGATTGAACGAAACAAGTGAAGAGGTGGCAGGGAGCTTGTTATATGAAAATGCTATGAGAGGTTATGAAAATCAGAAGTTGGATGAACAAATGAAAGAAGTGCAAATGGTCAGACAACGACTGGCAAAAGCCAAGCTCAAGTAGACCAAATAGGGTGAGCGTAAAATTGCGCTCACCTCAAACGAAAGCGTAGAGCCACCGCAATTTTGGCTCATTAACCCAGATATAAGAAGAGTATTGTATGAAAGCAAAAGCTATTTCGATTATAGGTATCCTGATCTGTGCAGTGGTCTTGGCTTTTACCTGGAACTGGAACAAGGAAAGTTCTGCGGAATTTGCCAAATCAGAAATCGACGATGAAGATTACTACTCACTGGTGGTCAAATACGAATACATCCAGGGCAGTAAGCAGGGGGATGACTTCCAGGCGAATCTACGCTCATTATTGAGTGATGGTATGATCTCAAGAGGTGAGTTTGAGAAGCTGACTGGTGATAAAGCCAGTCTTTCTATCTATGTGGAACCGGAGAAGGCTAATCTCTATAAAGATGCCAAAACAAAGCTAATCGTTTTAAACAAAAAGGATATTTAGAATATGGTTATTTATGAACATGATCAGACTGCGGTAGGGGAACTTGATCAAAAATGGATACCTGTATTGAGAGGTGAAATATTCTGTTCACCCGCTTGTGGTGGTAAGTGCAAAAAATCTGCTTACGACAAAGCTATACAAATATCTAATGAAATAGCTGCTCAACTTGGCGAAGGATGGCTACCTAAAGTCTATGAAAATCTTGGTTGGCATTGGAAAGTAGAAAAAGGTAACTTACAGGTAAGTTCTGCAACTAATGGTTATAACGCCGTTATGCAATTTAAACTTGATCAAAACTATCACTTCAATGCAAAAGATTTAGACCCGCGTAAAGCTGTTCAGAAAGTGCGAGCGCAGTTAGAAGACGTTATTGGGAAATTAGAGCGTCAATTTTCTTCATCAGCACTTAACCCTATTTCAATTTCTACAAGCTGTTCCGAATAACCACAAAATAATAAAAAGGGATGCTCATTTCTGAGTATCCCCCTGATCTGGAATATCCTGGCGGTTATAAGTCTCTTTCCTTTGCTTCCATCCGGGCTTTGAATGCTTCAAATTCAACTCTAGCCTTTTCCTTCTTACTGTTTAACTCTTTCTGACTGTCGTTCATTACCTTGAACAGCACAGCAAAAACCAAGACCACATAGACCAGGTTAAAGATAATCTCTAAATAGTCGCGTAGGAACGGATTAGTCAATACAACGAACTTGAACATGATGAACTGCTTAAAGGTCATCCAGATCAGGCTATAAGCCATAACGCTGAATACAGGTTTTGCAATACAGCTCTGGAATCTTTGCTCATACGACTTCGAGATTATTTGCATTGCCCGATACAATAAGAACAATAAGCCGATCACGAATGAAGTTACGACAAAAGCTGCAATTGCCGGACCCCAACCTAACCACTGAAATTCCATAGCAGCGTTATCCTTGTGAGATTGCTAGTACAGTGCTGTTTGCCGGCTTTTTTAAATATAGATGGAACAATGTCGAAGCAATATTTTCATCATCAGGCGACTGAATTTGAGAAAGTTGTTTAAGTTTCAAGTACATTGCTTCTATCTGGTTTAGCTTGTTCATTAGGTCCGTTAATGTATCAAAATAATGAATAGCTTGTTTATCTAAATTAAAATCAAAGTAATAAGAATCAGAATTAATGGATGTTCTTTCCATATTGATTTTCATATATTTTATGAGTGATTCTCTGGTGATTTTGTTACCGGTAATTAGTTCAAAATCGTCAAGCTTCGCTGGTCTATTAAAAGCCATATTGACCATATATAAATCAACCACTGGCTGATCAATCATCTTTCTACTTCGATCAACTTCAACCCTGTGAGTTGGGGTATTAAACAAAGTTATTAAGTGTTTCCGGATTGCATTGAGCGAATCTTGAAATAACGACTCAATCGCAAAGTTTTCTTTGTCGGTATAGTATTCGCACATCATGTTCATACAAAAAATATTGATCAACATTGCAAAATTCTCTGCAATTAAATCAATAGGGTATTTCCACTTGTTTTCTTTGTCATTAAATCCTTCCAAATGTTTATTGTGTCTAAAATTGGGAGGGGTTTTGAACTCTTTGAAATAATGTGCATACAAACGATGAATACCCATCATAAGAGTTTCAATATTAGGATTGTGACCACGCATAATTCGGTTATAGTACGCTGCAAAATTTCTAAAAATCCCGCCTTCATCATATTGAACGAATTTGTTGAATAGTTGATTGTTTGCATTATTAACAAGTTCAACAATAGATCTCTTGCGAAAGTAAAAACCGCCTCAATATAAATTTCATGAGATATCAAAAATTAAATCGTTTTTCAGATTCTGAATTCAAACGCTTGGTTGGCGTACCTCGACAAGTTTTTACTGAAATGGTTGAGGTCTTAGAAAAAGCTGAATCACTCAAAAAGAAATCAGGTCGTCCTCATACTTTAGATATAGAGGATCAGTTGTTATTGACTCTCAATTACTTACGAAACTACAGTACTCAACTGGAATTGGCGGCAAATTACCATATCGCTGAAAGTAATGTGAATCGAACCATTAAAAAGGTTGAAAATGCATTGATGAAATCAAGACGTTTTATCCTGCCAAAACGAAGCATTACCACAGCAGACGAACACTTTAACTGGGTCATTATTGATGCTACAGAATGTTCAATTGAACGCCCGAAAAAAAAATCAGAGTAAGTTCTACAGTGGTAAAAAGAAGAAACATACGCTAAAAGCCCAAGTGATCTATCATCCGAAGAGTAAACAAATCATAGGGCTAGATATATCGAATGGCAGTCAGCATGACATTAAACTGGCAAGAAAAACGGTTAAGAAATTTAACCATTGTGAATATGTTATTACCGATTTAGGATACTACGGATTAGAGCAAGACGGCTTTAAATTATTGATGCCAATAAAGAAACAGAAGAATTTCCCCTTATTTGATGTTGAGAAAAAGTACAATAACATGATTGGAAAAATACGAGTTGTGATCGAACACATCAATAGTCAATTGAAAACATTTAGAATATTGAGTGAGCGCTATCGAAATAGACGGAAAAGATTCGGCTTACGCATTAATTTAATCGCTGCATTAGTAAACCGAATAAACTCGCAATAAGGACTTTCGCAAGAGGTCTAATGTTGTCTGTAAAATGCTTTAACATGGATTCAACACTGACAGTAAAGTGCATCAAATCTTCACTAGAGATTCCATCTGCTGCATTATCAGCGTCATCGACCTTTGTTATTCCGTCAAAAAACTCTTCTATTGGCAGCTCTTGTAAAATTCGTTGCGCAAGTGGTCCATGAGCATCACGCACTGAAATAAAACAATTAGCTCCCTGAGCAACTAAGGTTTTATACCGCGCCGTTTTTTGAAATTCTTGTAGTTGTTTAATATCCATAGGACACCTTCTGAATTAGGACTTGCGTAGTTGGCTTATAAGTAACTGGTACTGAACAGGTGTAACATCACGAGTGGTAGTGCTTCCAAAACTCTTAGCTTTATAGTCCAGATAAATGTTCTCAACCATATTAATCAAACCATACATATCTATAAGAGCGTTAAAGTGATGGTCTAAATTGTGCATAAACTGAATGGAGTATTTTTTGTAGCCTGAATTAAGGTTGGAATAAACTATATAATTATCTACAAAATCTTTATCACTGTGCATGTGGCTCACGACATAATGAAGCGCATGTGCATTAACTGCTCAATATGCCTAAAATCATATCCTCAAAACATGGCATAAGTCAATATAATCAAAGAGGTTATAACTCATTTACCTCGAAACTCTGAACCCATAGTTTCAGCTATGATCGTAAACACCAGACAAATTGAAAAACACAACGAGCGAGCCGTTAGATACCCACCCAATGTTGCTATAGGCAATGTGATAAACACAGATACATCCGATCTGGACAAAAGAAAGTATATGCCACCAAAAGCCATGTTAAGCATGATTTGACGCAATGGAATCAAATATAGCTGCTGCGGATTAAGCCCATGTAAACTAAGTAGGTATCGCCAACTGTTGCCACGGCTAAAATGCAAACGACTATCTGCCGTCTCAAGAATGTCGAAGCTCAAGAACTGGATGCCACGTTTCTGAATGAACCACGGAGCCACGAGAACCCAGAAAGCGAACATGAAGGCAATGGGAAGGGAATCTGCAAGAGGGAACAGCACATGGTCAAATGCGAGCCACACCATGATCATAAAGCACGAAAGCAATGCCAGGTACAGCCGATGTAGGAATACACCGATGGCAATATTATTGTTTGGCATATTGATTGATTCCCCTAAAAATCAATCTTCAATTAAAGCATTAATTTCTGCCTGGAACAAAATTGGGGATGGGTGAAATTATTAAACTTACTATTATATATTAGCTTACTTATAGCAAGTTATTGATAGCCAGGCACAAAAAAAGCACCTAGTCAGTGCTTCATTTGATCTACAGCTTTGTTGATGATCTGGTGTAGATACGTCATTCAAAATACTTTTCCATTGTAAAAAAATCTACATCAAATAATTCTGCCATAGCATTAATAGCCCAACCTTTCGGTTTCCCATTCCCGGCAACGTACTGTTTCAGCAAATTAGCATCTAAATCAATTTTATCTGCTACATCCTCAATAGTTAAATCTTTTGATCGGCATAATTCTTGTAAAGTCATTTTTTTAGTCTCCATTTTTAATTTACTTGAATGACTTATATAGGGGGGAATGCTGTAAATTCAAGGCTTTGAATGCAATGAAACCTGAAATATTCAACCATTTTTTTATATTAAAAACCTAACGCCTACTGCTTTCCTGGGGCTATAAAAAATGCCCTAAAGGTACTGTGACCTATAGGACATTGAATGATTAAGCTGCGTTTGCGTAGACAGTTTTCTTATCAGTACCGTCAGCGAAAAACTGGTGATCTTGGTCAATTAGGTTCGCTTTTACGTTTTCGTCAGAAGTCAGTGTTTCGTATTCGTCACGGTAAGCGTTATAAAGCATGCTATTCAGATCATCCATGAAGTCGTCGATTTCAGATTCAAAAGCTGAAATATCGTGCTGCCAGTCAGTACCTAAACGCTTATGTTCAATGTCACAAGTTCTGCCGTTGACTACTGAAAAGCTATAGCCATAGAAATAGCGTTTGCAAATATCTTGCAGTTGTTCAGCCATTTCGTGAGCTTTGGTCCATGTAGGGAACTCAGCTTTAATTTGCTTCACAAAGCCTTTGTTATAGTGGAATCGTGCGCTATTGAGTTCAGCGTAGTCACCTTGACAGTAAGCCAAGCTGAAATAAATTTTAGGGTCCTCAAAGCCAAGAGTTTCCAGAAATACATCAAGCGAAGATTCATTAAGCTGCTCGTACCACAATTCGTCGGAAGTATTGATATCACGGCAAACATCTAATGCTTTAGCCTGAGCAGCCGGAGAAAGTTGTTCAAAAGAGAAAGTCGCTTGTGACATGATTATATACCCTTATTCTAAGCCTTTAATGCAGTGGCTTTTCTGCGTGAGCTTTCTGCTCTGTATATACAGAATTATGGATTAAAACATGGCATAAGTCAATATAAAACGAAAAGTTTTTATAATTTCTTCTATTTTTTATGGAAATTAATTAGAAAAGTTTGACTGCTACCTGAACAAAACCTGGAAGTGAAAAACAAAATCAGAATTTGCACATTTTTTTATTAAAAATCTAACGCTTACTTTGTTATGTGAATCTGACGTTTATCATATTTAGATACTGTGTTGTCAACTTATTAATCAATAACTTAACAACATTGACGCAATGGATATTCCAATACTCATCTGCAAAGCATGGCATAAGGCGAATATTGCAAAACGTAAAAAATGGGAAAAATAGTTTGTTTTTCTATGAAAAATGAGATACGTTTTGTACGTGTTTTACAAAGGCGAATCAAAAATGGTTCATTCAAATTTATTTTTGGAAGCAGTAGAATCCCTGGCTTCGATTTCTGCGCTGTTGCACGATTGGGGCAAGGCTAATGAGCTGTTCCAGAATAAACTTGTTGAATTAAACCTTAGTGGCGACCCACTGCGCCATGAATGGGTGTCATGTCTGATCTTGAAAGGGTTAATCCTTCAATCTGGTAACACTAAATCAGATACGCTGTGGCTGAACCTTCTGGTGAACCAGTCTTGGAATGAACAGGCAATTAAAGACCTGGTACTGCAAATGTCAGATCAGGAATCGCCTTTAAAAAGCCTTCCTCCAACGGCACAGCTTATTGCGTGGTTGGTTGTGACCCACCACCGCCTACCTGATCTGAAAAATGAATCAATCAGAGATAGCTTTGCCGGAACACATATCAGCACCTTGTCTGGAATGCTGAATATCATTACTGCGAATTGGGGTTACAGCACCAAGTTTGATGCTGACTACAAGACCCGCTTGCAGCATTGTCTAAATTTCAATAACGGTTTGCTTAGTCAGTCTGAACAGTGGATGGACAGCCTTAAAACTCAGGCTACTCGACTGCTAGAACTGGCTCCAACCATCCAACAAGCTCTCGATAATGGCTGTTGGCGTGTCCTGTTGCACCATGCGCGTCTGTGCATGATGTTGGGCGATCATTACTATTCTTCGTGCGATAAAGATAAGAATTGGAAGTCTGCGGTATCCCTGTTTGCCAATACCGACCCTAAAAGCCACGAGCTGAAACAGCAGTTGGATGAACACTTGGTTCATGTAGGTCGCCATGCAGCCGACATTGCCAAGCAATTACCCTCTTTTATTGATGAAATGGGAAGTGCTCAAAACCTTATTAAGTTGCAAAAACGCGCTAAAGGGTTTGAGTGGCAAGATACTGGTGTCGATACCATCCGTGCATTAAGAGCTGTTAATCCAGGTGCGGAAAATCTGGGTTGGTTTGTGGTCAATATGGCTTCGACTGGTAAAGGTAAAACCATTGCCAATGCTAAGTTCATGCAAGCCATGTCACACAATGAACATTCATTGCGATATGTATTGGCATTAGGGCTGCGCACACTGACTTTGCAGACTGGTGATTCTTACACCGATGATATTGGTTTAACCAAAGAACAGCTTGCCGTTGTGATTGGTTCCAGTGCGGTACGTGAGCTGCACGAGAATGGTAAGGAACAAAACACTGCCAAAGCAGTTCCCCAAGAAGAGCAGAGCGGTTCCGAATCAGCAGAGAACCTGATGGATGCTGATCTTGTATATACCCCGGTGTCGGCTCCTGAATCTTTGCAAGTATTCTTTAATGGTCGTCAAAAAGAACAAAACCAGGCGTTTTTGTATAAACCGGTACTGGTCTGCACGATTGATCACATTATAGGTGCGACTGAAACGGTACGTGGTGGCAAGTACATATTGCCGGCTCTACGTTTGCTTTCATCCGATCTGGTGATTGATGAAGTAGATGATTTCAGCACTGAGGATTTCATACCGATTTCGCGTCTGGTTCACCTGGCAGGGATGTTGGGTCGTAAAGTCATGGTGTCATCTGCGACTATCCCGCCGGCACTGGCAGAAGGATTATTTAATGCCTATCAGCAGGGTTGGGAGTTATATAGCAAGTTCTCTGGTAAACCCAACCAGACTGTTGCTATGTGGGTAGATGAATTTACCGCAGCAACCAAAGTCATTGACCAAGAGCCATGCCAGACCTATGCGCAAAGCCATAACGAGTTTGTAGCTCACCGTGTCATTGAGCTGCGCGACCAAAAGGTAAAACACCGTTCTAAAATTGTTGAATGTACTGATCTGCAAGCTGCCAAAGAACAGAAGCTATTAGATGACAGCTTGGCGCAACAGTATTACGAGCGTATCAAAACCCAGATTCAGGATTTCCATTTACTGCACCATACAGTAGACGAGCCGACTGGCAAGAAAGTTTCATTCGGTATCGTCCGTGTTGCCAATATCCCGCCATGCGTAGCTCTAACCCAATATTTGCTGAATGCGGATTGGGATGCAGACATAACACCTCGCATCATGTCTTATCACAGCAGACAAATCCTGTTGTTGAGAAGTGAGCAAGAGCGTCACCTGGACAGCGTACTCAAACGTAAGGAAAAGAAGGGTCAGCAACCGGTAGCATTTTCTAACCCGGTGATTCGTGCACACATTGATGCTGCACAGACAGAGAACGTCACTTTTGTCGTGGTGGCAACACCGGTGGCAGAAGTGGGGCGTGACCATGACTACGATTGGGCTGTAGTGGAACCTTCATCATTCCGTTCAATCATTCAGTTGTCCGGGCGGGTCCTTCGTCATCGTCCAGTTCAGGAAGATATGACGGATGCCAATATCGCTTTAATGCAATTAAACGTGCGCGGTCTAAGAAATGCCAAAGTTGCTTATACCAAGCCAGGCTTTGAAAAGGACAACAGCAAGTTCAGGCTGAAAACCAAAGACCTGAGCAAGCTCATAAATACGACCAATACAGCCATTAATGCTGTACCTCGTATTCAGAGCCAACAGGTTCTTAAACCAACAGAACAATTAGCTGATCTGGAACATGCGGTCATTGCCAATGTCTTGACCAACTATCAAAAACATGGAGCCAAGACAATGAATGCTTGGCTGAATGAGACATGGTTTTTGACTGCTCTACACCAAAATTTTTTCCCATTCAGAAAAAGCAGTCCGTCCATTCTGCTGTACGCAATTTTCGATGGACCTCAATTGCGGTTCTGTGAAAAGAACAAGTTTGGTGAATTTATTGATCGAACCGGTGCATACAAGATTTCAATGTACACCCTAAATCCACTGGAAAAGGAACGGTTATGGTTAGACAGGGACTACTACGACATTCTGCGCTGTAAGGCGTTAGAAGCAAGAAATGAAGTCGGCAACGTAGATGAAATAACAGAAAGGCTATCGAAGTGGTATGGCGAAGTCGTGCTGCCGAAGTACGACGAATCTAAAGCACTCATTTATTCAGACCAGTTCGGTCTAGTAGTTAAAAATTAAAGGCGTATATACAAATGATAAGACCTCATTTTGAAGGTTTTTTGCAAGAGCAAAAATCAGCTTGGCTGAATAAGAAGGCTTTAGGCAAGGAACCAAAACCGGAGTTAGTTCAGAAAGCCGAAGATCGTTACAGTGAAAAGACCTGGTGGGAAACATCCCTTCAAGCTGCTCGCCCGGCTGCTGCGACCCATATCAGCACATTCACTCACCCGGATGCCAAAACAACCAATCTGGTTGTCGGTATCAGTATTGTAAACAACGGCTTAATGGCGACCTCAAACGTCAATTGCCGGAATAGCTATGACATTTACGGTAATGCTGGAAACGATAGCCTAATAAGCGAAGTGTACCGTTTCCTCTATCTGCAACTACCGGATGGTTTAACGGTGGCAGGGCATCTGACCCAAGACACTAACGATATTCAGTCTTTCTTTAATGGTTTAGGTATTGATTACAGCTATGCCAAAGAACGTCTGGAAAGCATGCTGAGTGACCGCAGACCAACCAAGACACACCAACTGGTGAAACAGGTCTATTTCCCGATCTCAGACAATCAATATCACCTGTTGTCGTTACTGACTTCTTCGGTGCTCCAAACAGAACTATTGAAGCGTATTAATGAACTTAAATTCAGTGATAAGAGTAAAGAACTGCGCATACTGCGTAGAGAAAAGAAATTCACGGACCAAAAGATTGAAGAAATCTTTGGATTGACTGAGGTGTTTTTCGGTGGTTCTAAACCACAGAACATCAGTGTGGCGAATAGCGTGAATAACGGTAAGGCTTACCTGTTACCAAGTCTGCCACCGAAGATTGAAAAACGTGCCCTACGATTACCTAAAAACGATTTCTTTGAGACGCTGTTTTATATGAACTTCAAGGAAAGTTTTACAGCTTGGCACGAGCTTATGGCGGGTAACTGGAACAACATTCGTATCCGTAACGGCATTATCAAAACTATTCAATTCATCATTGACCAAATTCTATTTAAAGCCCTGACTATCAGTGAGCAAATGCCGGAAGGATGGACTGATGATGAAAAATACCAGGCTCTACCGAAGTACCAAAAGATATTCCTAGACTGTAAGTATGAGGATAAGGAATTTAAGGATGAAGCATGGCGAACCCAAATCAGTAACGCCGTAGGACACTGGATTATCAAGAGCTACGAAAAGAGCGTTAAAGAATCCTTCCTCCTTGAATCTAGTGAATATAACGAGGTTAAAGCCCTGGTTGAATCGACATTACGAAAAGAAAAGGCGGTGTTCTAATGCGTAGTTTTATTTTAATTCCGAACATCGTGATCGAGGGCGCAAATGCAATCAGCTCTCCGTTTACGGTCGGATTCCCGGCTATGACAGCATGGTTAGGTTCCGTCCATGCTTTACAGCGCAAATTGCGTGAGAAGGGCTATGAAAACATTGTCCTGGATAAGTGTGCCGTGAGCTGCCATTCGTTTGATCTTCGCTCCTACAAAGATAAAGGAGAATTTAATTCGCACTTGAAGGGTAAGCGATTACCGGTCAATAAGGACGGCAAATTGGCTTCATTTGTGGTGGAAGGTACTTGTGATCTGGAAGTTTCACTCTTAATCGAATACCACAACCTCAATGGTGAGGAGGTCGAATCGTTCTTGGAAGATATTGGCAAGATCATGAAATTCAAAATGAACCTGGCATCTGGGAGCGTGAAGAGCTTAAACCAGATTCAATTCATTCATTTTGACGAGGATGAAGATGAAGAAGTGCAGTTAAAACCACTCTTGAGAAAGCTCATGTTGGGTCATGTGCTGATTGAAAGACGCGATCTGGTTGAGCAAAACATGAATAGCGGTATGGATGCTTTGGATGCGGTATTAGACCCGCTTAAAGTCATCAGCCAGGCTAGGTATGTGGAAACCCAAAAAGATCAAGAACCTCAGGCTGAAAGGGGTGAAAACGACGAAACCAAAGCCAAAGAGCGAAAAGTCGTCTGGACCTACACCACTAAACAGCCAGGTTGGATTATACCTATCGCCGTTGGATTTAAAGGTATTTCTCCATTAGGAAAAGCACTTAAACAGCGTGATCAAAATACCGAACACCGATTTGCTGAAAGCTTAGTGACTTTAGGCGAGTTTGTTATGCCTTTCAGAATCGAAAGCTTAGATCAAATGTTATGGAGATATGACATTGATCAGGCAAACGACCTATATCTCTGTCTCAACAACTAATTTAAAACCAATTGAATTGAAGGAAATTAGAAATGGCTAAAGCTAAAGAAGTAAACCAAAAAGAAGCAGTTAAAGTGGCAAGTGTGTTGTCATTCGAGCGTAAATTAGTGTCGTCTGCTGGTTATTTCTATGGAACCAACTGGAATGATCGCGCAATTGAAGCACTGCTGCCTTTGAGTGAAATCTCTGTGCGTGGTGTGATTGCGAACCGCCAAAAAGGAAAATACAACCAGGCAAAATTTGAAGCTGATGCGCAAAAAGCCAATTTACAAACAGTTGATACGTGCACACTTGGTAAAGAACAAGACACCTTGAAAGTGTCATTCACGTTAAAGGTGTTAAATGGCGTAGAACAGCCGTCTTCATGTAACAGTGAAGCTTTCCAACAGACCTACCAAGAAGCTGTTAAGCAATACATTGAAGAGTACGGCTTTAGAGAACTGGCTAAACGCTATGCTCAAAATATTGCAAGTGGTCGTTTCCTCTGGCGCAACCGTTTTAATGCAGAACAAATTGAAGTTCAGGTGAAAATCAATGATGGTGAGCCACTGAAATTCAATGGTTTTGCGTATGATCAGCATGACTTTAGTAAGGATTATCCAGAACTGGAACCACTGATCGTAGCAATTGAAAAAGCATTAAGCAGCGAAACAGAAAGCACTCTATTGACGATTGATACCTATGCTTTGATTGGTAAAGGTCAGCCTGTATTCCCTAGTGAAGAACTGGTACTGAATAAAGACAGCTCGAAGTTTGAGAAAAGCAAAATCCTGTATGAAACTGATGGTACTGCTGCGCTGCATTCTCAAAAGATCAGTAATGCAATCCGTACAATTGATACTTGGTATCCAACTTTTACTGAAAAGAACATGGCTATCGCTGTGGAACCATACGGTACTGTAACCAACTTCAACCTAGTAATGCGTACCCCGCAGCACAAGCAAGACTTCTACACCTTGTTTGATAAGTTCGCCGTAGGTGGGGAATTAGAATCCGCAGAACAGAAGCATTATGTTATGGCGGTCCTAATTCGTGGTGGTGTATTTGGACAAGGAAAGGATGCCTAATGTTTTACCAACAAATCACCTTGATTGACCAATGCGAAGTACCTAGCTTCGCAATCTGGTCCAAGTTGTATAAAAAACTGCATCTTGCCCTGGTTGAATCCAAAGAGCGAGAAGGGGGCGTACATATCGGCGTTTCATTTCCCGGTTATGTTTACGATGGTAGCACCCCGAAAGGAAAGAAATGGCTTGGGAATAAATTACGTCTGATTGCGCGATCTGAACGTGAACTACGTGATCTGAATATTGACCAATGGTTGAAAAACCTGGTTGATGGGGATTATGTGCATATTACGTCGATTAAAAGCGTACCGGCAGAAATTAAGGGCTACGCTTGTTATGGTAGAAAGCAGACGTTTAACCAATCTTATATTGCACGTTTACAACGGCGAGCTAATGCAAGAAATAAAGGAGAATCTTCTTTAGCTTCGACGACATTAACTGACTTACCGTATGTTCAGCTCGAAAGTTACAGCACTCCGACTGAATTAGAGGGTCAGCGTCACGGATTCACGCTTCATATTGAAAAAAAACTGGTAGATAAAAATGAGAACTTCGTTTTTTCTACCTATGGTTTAAGTTCGGAATCAGCACTTCCAGAATTTTAACCATATAAAAATCCACTCTTTAAAAACTTAGTTAATACAACACCTTATAATAAGGGGTTAAAAATTGGGTAGTTTTGTTATCTGATTCTTAACCCTTTATTATTAATGGTGTTTTCGTTATATTTTCACAGTTCACTGCCGTATAGGTAGCTTAGAAAGACTAAACGTAGATTTTTTAAGTAATATTCAAGTTCACTGCCGTATAGGTAGCTTAGAAACGAAACATGCAATTTGAGGGCTTCTGCGCGCAGTTCACTGCCGTATAGGTAGCTTAGAAAATGAAAATTTGATGGCTGTTTGATGATTGGGAGTTCACTGCCGTATAGGTAGCTTAGAAAGGATGAACAAACATGCTTTTCAATTACTGCAAGTTCACTGCCGTATAGGTAGCTTAGAAACATATGATTGTTTATATCGTTCCGTTTGACGAGTTCACTGCCGTATAGGTAGCTTAGAAATTAAAAGCATTTAAAAGCTTTTCTTTTATTAAGTTCACTGCCGTATAGGTAGCTTAGAAAAGCAGAAAAAGCAGAAAGGAAAATAGCACTAGGTTCACTGCCGTATAGGTAGCTTAGAAACCCCCTTTCTGCAACGTCACCCCCTTTTGTCTGTTCACTGCCGTATAGGTAGCTTAGAAAATGCAATTATTAATTCATACAAACGGATTGCATGTTCACTGCCGTATAGGTAGCTTAGAAATTATGCTTGGTGGACAGCAATTTGTTTTACTTGGTTCACTGCCGTATAGGTAGCTTAGAAATTTTGCCTGGTACACATACTTAACCTGGGCCAGTTCACTGCCGTATAGGTAGCTTAGAAAAGGGGCCAGCCGAACAAATTAAATTAGCAAGAGTTCACTGCCGTATAGGTAGCTTTGAAAGTCAAAAGTTATGGAAAAGTTTTGAAGCTTGGGTTCACTGCCGTATAGGTAGCTTAGAAATTTGTAAAACAAGTTGACTGTTACTTCATTCACTGCCGAACAGGTAGTTTATTCAATCATTTTTTCTACTGAAAAAAATCTTACGCTTACCTGGTTACAGGTATTAAAAAGGGTCCATAACGGCCCCAAGCTAGTTAAAATTCAATATCAGCATAAGTGTAATACGTGCCATCAGCTCTAAACTCGCACAGATTGTTCAGTACGAAGCTTCGGCGGTACTTAGGGCATTTCAGTTTACTACGATTGCTATGCAGCTCTCTGATGAAATGGCTGTTATTGATACACGCATGCAAGTCCTTCTTGATCGCTGCACGAGCATTGGCAATGTCTTGAATGAACCCTTTATGCTCCGCATCCATTACGTTCTGAATGGCTATTTGCTGAATGTCATCAGGCAACTGATCTAAGACAAACAAGCCGTGTGCAGTTAAAAAATCTTGGTGTTGTGCTTGAATATTCATTTTTATAAACCCTATCTCTAAGCCTTTAATCCGGTGACTTTCCGGTTGAGCAAGCTGCTCTTCATGCAATTAATTATCTCTTAAAACATGGCGTAAGTCAATGTTTGGAGAGGGTGTATTATCTATGCTCTTTTTTTGCCTGTCAAAAAATATCATTCTATTTTTTTATATTAGAAAATCTAACGCTTACCATTTTCACAGGCATGGCAAAGGAGGAAAGACTATGCTTTCCTCCTTATGCTACTGGTACTTTGCTCAACCGATCTGACAGGGCTTATGAAAAAACCCTGTGGTAAACCGAAAGATGGTGGAATGTCAGTATGCTCTTCGCATAGTGTTTGTTAGAGCAGAACAGTTCCTTATGCACAGCTTGGAGCTGATTAACTATGCTCTTAGCTCTGTCGTCTGTGGTGGTGATATCTACGCCACGTTCATTCAAAATCACAATCTCACCTGATTTATGGATATCAACAATAGCAAGTACAGGGTTGTGATAGTCACCGATATTGGCATACAACCTGATTAGCTTGTATGAGCGATAAAATGAGTAATAATCGGTAAATTTAAAGCGCGTAGTGGTCAGCGCAGTAATTTTAGCCCCTTTAACAAGGTGGCTCTTTAAAACCGCTTTAAGTGCAGTATTCGTGTGAATGCCTTTAAATAATTCGCTCAAATCTACTGTAGGTGTGCGCCACGAATGCCATGTCAAATTATGTGCTGCCAGTTTATTGCCATTTTCATCATAGCTATTGGCAAAGCCAAGTTTTTGCGTGAGGGGGTTTAAAGAACAATGGTGAACTTTGCCGTGATGCTCAAATTTAAAATTGATCGAGGTTATTTCTGAAAATGTATTTTTTTCTTTGGCAGCCATCTTCTTTCTTGCTTGAAGGTCAGCCTTGATAACTTTCAGTAGGTCTTTCTCGGCTGTAGGTGGCAGTTTATAAAGTAAACTATGTTTGTAGCTGACCCATACTTCATATTGGTCATATTCTTGATGACGTTGTGCTTCTTTGCACATTTCATCCAGTTTAGAACTGTGGCAATAAAGAGAGCTTGGGTCGAACTGGAACGCTTTAAGCTGCTCCGGCAATAAGTCATCAAATTTAATATCTTCAACAATCGAATTGAATGCTTTTTGAAGCACATAATTACTCACATGATCTAAAGCAGTGATTTCTAGTTGAACCTCAATTACACCGGATTCAGGGTGTGTTTCAAGCTGTGCAAGTTGAATTGTGTGGTGAGGTGATACATTCACTTTACGCGCAGCGTCTTGGCGTTTTTCGATTTCGGGAAGGATTGAATTTTTTGCGAGGTGTTCAATGTGAAAGTAAAGTTCTGCATTTTTCATAACTGGAATCCTTAGCCTTTAATCCGGTGACTGTCCGGTTGAGCAAGCGGCTCTGATGCTATCAATTATACCTATAAAACATGGCATAGGTCAATGTTGTGAGGTTTGTATGCCTTAACTGGCAGAGCTTTCAGTCCTAACCTTAAATTTTCAAAGCATTTTTTTCTATTAAAAAATCTAACGCATACCATGTTCAACGGCTCCAAAAAAATGACCCCCGCGTTAGCGGAGGTCATTCAGGAATAGAGCGGGGGTTATCCCCGCTACCAGATTAAACAGCAGCTCGTTCTTTCATGCTCAATAAGAAATACTTTTCAATCACTTTTGAGATTTGGTCAGCCACATCAACTGCATAGTCGATGATGTTGAAGCCATCTGGTGCTTCAAAATCGAAAGGCTCAGATGCTTGGCTTTGGTTCCAGTCATCAAACGCTTCAATCACTTCGTCGCTCACAACCTCAAGGCTGATTGCTGTTGAGATTAGGTCGGCTTGAAGATTGATCTTGATATGCTTCTTCAATGCGTCCAGATCGTCGAATTTAGCCAAGTCTACGTCTAAGGTGCTGTCAACAGTAAAACGCTCTTCATCAAGCTCTGAGTTGGCTTCTACGTTAATGATGAAGCGTAAGTGATCAGTTGAGGTGCTGTGAATGCTGTCAGCCACCGCCAGTACCAGAAGTGTGCCTACTTGTTCGTGGCTATGGTTGATCGGCAATGAATCAAGAAGAATACTTACTGCTGATTGGTTGGTGTGTAGTTTGATAGCTGATTCGATTTTCATAATTTTTACCCTTAGTTTAAGTCTTTGATACGGTGACTTTTCCGTTTGAGCTTTCTGCTCGGTATGATTGAATTATGGCCTTAAAACATGGCATAAGTCAACATTAATCAATTGTTTAAAAAAACAGAGCATATTTTTTTACTTAAAAATCCTAACGCCTACCTGATTCCCAGGTGCAGCAAAAAAAGCCCCTAGCCGAAGTCCGGTAGGGGTTTCAACAACTAATGATGTATTAGCGTTCCCAGATTGAAAGGCTGATCTGATTCAGGCTATTCACGATATTTCGACTGTTCTCATTGATCAGATTGAAGATGCGCTGATCTGTCTGCTTGTGGTTGACCGCAACAAAAACCACAACATTGTAGCCACCGCCATGAATGTTCGTAAACACTGGGGCATACACATAGTCATAGATGCTCACTGTTTCGCTGTAATGGATTTCGTTAGAGACAAGTTTTTTCAGGTCATCGAGGGTGAAGTCTACTGGTACTGAAAAATCGCATTCAATAGATTGACGGCTTTCACGCTGAATCTCTTTGATCAGCAGCGATCTAATAATGCGCTGCGCTTTTTCTGGCAACAGAGATAGCACCGATTCTTCATTGTTTGTGGCCACCATTGGCATGAGCATGGCTGCATTCATTTGGTCGCCATTAGTACCACCACATAAGTTATGGATGATCTCTTGAAGTTGCTCTTCAACCTCAGGCATTTGCTCTTTAACATCAGCCACAAGTTCCGGGATGGTGTACCACTCGGCGCGAAGAATACGAAGTGAAATTTTTTGAACTTTTGATGGTGTAACTGTAACCCATGACATGATTCTTATACCCTTATTTTAAACCTTTACTACAGTGGCTTATCTGCTTGAGCTTTCTGCTCCTTATGTCATTCATTATCTTATAAAACATGGCATAAGTCAATGTAGTGTGATAAAATATCTATCATATTAGGCATAATCACTTAATTTGAAATGAAAGCGAAAATCTTTAAATTTGCAGCACTATCATCCGTTGTACTCTTAATGACAGGGTGTATGGGCTTATCCGAAGAAGAAGTGAAGGAAGGGCGTTACTACATTAGCAAACAGTTTAGCGAGGAATATTACGACCATAAGTATTCTTCAATGCAAAGAGCTGTGACCCCCCCAGGTAATGTGCCTGACGATAAATTAATGATTGAGCCAGTGCGCTTTGATATGAAAAAGCATATCCGATCTAAATGTGAAGAAAAGGTTGTGGTCACAAAACATGATCTGGAAAAGGTTAAGTTTGGGCTTCGTGGTATTACTTACATGCTGACCGAAGAAGCAAACGTAGATAGAACCCCTTTTTACCAGTGTATCGAAAATCAGTTAAAAACAATCGACCTAGATAATGAAAATCTGCAAAACCTGGTCCAAAGTTCAGACTATCAAGATATGAAAAAACAGCCTGAATTTGAGAAGGAAATTCAGGAGATCAAAAAGGATGGTCGGGTAACGCTATATGAAGCACTAGCCATACTGTCGAGCATGCACAAGTATTCTAGTGCAGTAGATAAAGCCCAATATCAAACAACGATCAATAACCTGTAAGCCAGAAAGTAATTCACGGTGTCTGTCTGCGAAAGGCTACAATTTCAAGCGGGACTTAGGTTAGACTGCCACCAGAACAACAATATGAATCCCAGGGGGTTTTCTTGAAAAGAAATAAATTTATAGCTGCATCTTTGCTTGCTGCATCTATTATTAGTACACAGTTTACCCAAGCTGAATCGGCTGCATCAGGTGTCAAAGAGGTAGGGGATATTGTTACTGACACTAGCTTCGTTGGTATCAGCAAAGAAGCAAAGTACATGATCGAACATGGTCATTTCTATGTTTGGAGAATGATGTGGGAACCGCTCATTAATAATTACAATATCAAGGATCGTAAAAACATCCGACCGGAACTGGAACGCGACAATCTTGATAAGATGGAGAAGGTTGCCGATACCTGGCAAAGCGTTTATGCGCTGCATCAACTGGCGATCTACAACATGGCAAAAGCCACTGTAACCGAAGAGTATTTCAACAAACGCGACAATCCAGATCGCAAAGAAGCAATCCGTATCTGGGAGAAGTGCTTTAATCTTAGCCCGACAAGATGTGATAACACTGTCCAGATTTTCAGTTATTATGAAAATCTGGATGACACCGCGAAAGCAGTGCACTGGCTTGAGCAGGGCAGTTCTAAATCGAATAATGGCTTTTCGTCTTTATTACTTGCTAAGGGCATCCTTGAAGACAAATCAGGCTTTCCTAAAGACAAGAAAAAAGGGCTTGAATTGGCGCGTTTAGCCAAGCAGCAGCTCGCAGCGCGTGGTGTGACTAAATACGACCAAGATGTTAATTACATACTGTCTAAATTCGACAAATAACCTGGCTCCAAATAAAAACCCGCTTATATGCGGGTTTTTTCATGCCTGACTACTTAAAGTAGATCAAGGTCGTCGCGGAACTCAGGGTGCTTATCAATCTCACGATTGCCTTTAAATGCCATTCTCGCCGTCTTAGTGCGACCAATACGAAGAATGACTGCAAAAGTAATTGAACCAACCACAGACATCAATAAGTACATTGCAAAAGCACGAGTAGCATAAACCGCATATAGAAACGAAGCATGCGATACCAACAATCCCATTACCGCCACGTATAAACGATCTACCAGATTTAATTTCATTATTATTTTCCTCAATTCAAAATTGTTAGCCTTATGATTCACACTCACAAAACGATTTTTCAAAGCTGATTTTCTTTTGATATTTAACCAGATTGGATTTGCAGTAGTTCTCTAAGGTTTCGATCATCATGTCATACAAGATTTCACCTACATGCGCCGTAGCGATTACAGCAGTCTTATCTTCAACTGTAACTTCTTCTGGCTTAATGACTTCGTTATCATCGGCTTGATCATTCCACCACGCCACAAAAGCTTTGTCTTTAAATAGTGGGTTAGCAGTGTTGATTAGGCAGCCAATCAAGTCTTTCTGAACCAGGTAGGAAAGGGAATTAACCCCTGAATGCAGTGTGGTGTAATCAATTTTTTGGTGACGTTCAATGCTTTCTTCAAGCTGATCTGGTTGATAGCTTTGTTCAAAATGACATACCTTGCCTTCTGATACCATAACCCCTGAAAGCACAATCTTTTCAACTGAGCCTGCCAGGTGTGGAGCCATTTCAGCAATAACATTGATTTGCAAAAAATCTACGAAGTGTTGTGGACGACAGGCACTCTTGTTACCAACAAAAATACGTTCTAAACGCTTTGCTTTATTTTCCAGTTTAGCACTTGCTTTAAGATCATTGATATTCATTTTTAAACCCTACTTCTAGCCTTTACTACGGTGGCTCTTCCGCTTGAGCATACTGCTCTTTATGCTTATAATTATAACTTTAAAACATGGCATAAGTCAATAAATAGCGTATTTATTTTTTGTAAAACCAATTGATATTAAACCATTTTTTTACCTCTATTCTTGATCTGGAAAAACGGCGAAAAGCACGTTTAGAAACATTGTTTCTGTTAGCAAGAATAAATTAAAACCACCCATGTTGAATGTGGGTAAATGCTAAATCGCATAAAAAAACAAAGCCCCGCGAGTGCAGGGCTAGGGCATATCAGAGTATATGACCAATCTGGAAAAGCTCGTCACGCCGGGCATGTTGTTCTGCTAGTGTAGTTAAACTGGCATTCGCAAATTTAATCACATCAGCACCGAACTTAAATGGTAATTCCTCAAGGCTTTTGGCGCGGTGAATATCACCATCATCCAATAAGACAAAATTACCGCCATAGGTGAGAAACAACTCAGTTTGATAAACGCTGCGAGTTGCTTGCGCCAATAGTTTACCAACAAAGGCAATATCATCAGAACCCGGAGTATCCGTGCCGGAGTAAACCGCCCGGACCCGCTTAATCTGGTATGGACCTTTATGATTCAGTTCATTCGCAGTATGCCACTGCTGAAACAGATCATCTTCATTTTTGATTTCATCATCCAGGTATTTATAGACCGGCACATATAAAACACTCGTGTCGATACTTAAATCGAATGCTTCCCTGATCTGCGGTGTTAGCAGTTCTTTCAGCAGATTATCCAAATGATCATCGGAACTATAATCATCACCCTCATAGCCATTAAAAATGATGCGGTCGCCATCTTTAATGATTAACTCAGGAGCTTGCCATGAAATGATATCTGGTGTGATTTCAAGAGAAGTCGGCTCGGCTTCACGATGCTTAAAATCAAATATACGTTCAATGGTGATGCCACTGGTATTGTGCTTATGCAATTGCGTTACGGAACCGGAGAAAACTCTGTATATACAGGTTAATTTAACTTTAATGCGCCGTGGTTAAATAAGGCATAAGTCAATATGTAGTGGCTAATATTTCATTCGATTCAAGATACAAGTTGTTTTGCTCGATCACTTCTTCAAATTTTTTCTGGAATCTACGGTCGTAATCAAAGGCACTTTTAAGAACTAAAGGGTCCTTATCATTTGGGTTGTATCGACAAGAATTGTAGGAATAGAACTCGTCGAATTTGCAGTATTTTGCAAAATCGCTTAACACATGCCCCACAGTAGTACGTGTTTTGTCTTTAGGGTGTATTTCAGCAAATACAGAAGGAGTAGCTACGGCGAAAACCATTGCCAGGACAAGGGATAATTTTTCATTCTTCAATATCCATTTAATTGTTAATTATAAATTTCATGTTTTCTTGAATTGTATAGAAAAGAGCCTGGAAAAACCAAGCTCTTTATAAATCTGGATGGCTATTTCTTTTCGTGCGGTAGACGGTAATTTGGGTCGTAATACTGGAAGCCTTGATGTTGAATATCCGCACCTAGATAAATTTTAAGTTCGCGCAATTCCTCGTTGATCGTATCCTTAAATGTGTTTTGTGCATTTGGACTGCTGCCCCAACTATTCTTATAGTTATTTCGCACGAATTCAACAATGCCTTTACGCAGAGTGGCATCCTTCAAGTCACCTAACCAGGGATGTGAATACTTGCTTGTATCCTTTGATGTTGGCTCCACAATGAGCTTATTGCCATACGGCGCATAATAGACTGCCATACCATACTGATTACCCGCCTTGTCGATTAAGGCAAAGTCACCGTCTTGGTTGTAAGTGCTTGCATAGGCATGGATAACACTGCCATTTAGAATTGAAAAACCTGGAACACTAGATTTGATTGAACTAACCGGGTCGCCTTTGATTTTTAACCCGGATTTTTTGAGAACTGATGTGAGCTTGTTCTTGAATGCTGCATCGTTTTCAAAAGGAAAGCGTACATCAAGCGTGTTACACAGTCGGTATGAGTTATCGTAGTTTGGCTGCACGGCACATACCTTATTAACTTCATCAAGAACCTGTTGTGTAGGGGTGGCTGCAAAAGCGGAAACGGTGCTTAGGGCAAAAAGCGCAGCAATAACTTTTCTCATAATTTATGCTCGAAGTAATGGATATTATCTGGGTGGTGTTTAACTAAACGACCATAATACTAATGACATGATGATACTAAAATTGAATACAGCTTGAAAGTTTAACGGTCTGATCTAATTACACTATTCCTGGGAATTGGTGTTTATACCTTGCTAAAGCAAGAGTTCAGCCTATGGAGCATACAAGGGTTATTTCTCTGGTTTTTAATGCTTTTGGGCGTTTTAACGCTATATAGCTTGGTACTTGATCACGCTCCCGATAGAGCGGTCTTGCCGGTCGGATGCTTTCAAGTCCATAAAGGAGTTGCGCCCCCGGCTCTGGTAATCAAAGAACCCTAAAGCAATCAACGGCGCAATGGCTTGTTTAAACTGGTCGAGGTTGGTTACGCCAGGCGTATGACTGTCACGAAAGTCGATAAGGATAAGATGATTATTCACAAGGAACCTGTTTGTATATACAGACTTAATTCATCAGCATTCGTTTTTGGCGAAAACTGAACGATTCGTCCTTCTTGAGACTATCCATATAGCTGTCGAGTTCCTTTTGCAGCTTTCGATTCAAGCACGTTGGCTTGTCATTTTCACTGAACACTTCTACCCGGTGTTCTATGCGACCAAAAAACCGGGTCGTCTGGATATAACAGATAAACTTTCCACCAATGGTACGGTATAGGTCTATCTGATTTTTAAAACTGATATCTGATGCGATCTGCTCACCGCAGAACATTAAATTAGGCTCACCGTCATGCTGTGCCACGTATAGACCAATCATCTGAGTGCCGGTGTCAATCTCATTCATAAACACCTGGTTCCGCAGCTCGATATAGCTATTAATGCCATCATCAACAAATGCGTAGTTTTGCGGGTTCTGGGTGTATACAGCCGGGTAGAACGTACCGTCTGGCTCGTGCACACTGAGATAGTCGTGATTAGAAATAAGATCATGGAGCTGACTGCCGACGACATGCACTTCCTTGATCATCTGCAAGCTATTTAGGTTGGATACCAATTCCGTTTTAGTGCTGCCGTCAGGAAAGACCGTAAAGATGACAATGTAATGGTCATACGCCCACCACGCGCCGGCATAGGCTTCACGCGCTGTAATCGCGCCTAGCTGATAACCTGTGAATATGAGCTGCTGTCGCTCGGTAAAGCTATCCAGTTCTACAATCTGGTAATTAGGGTGTTCAATTTGGGCTTGGGTGAGTTGGGTATTGATATTGAATTGAGTTAAATCATCGGCAAGTGTCAGTGTGTTGCGCAGATAGGCAACTGTTTTGGTGGTGGACATTGATCACCCAATTATATTTGCTTTGTTGGAACCGACTTAAATAGACCGGCAAGTGTCAGTAATATAAACAAAAAAAGGGCAGTTTTGACTACCCTTTATAAAAAATAATTGAATTTTCACTTAATCGCTTTCAGAACAATCTTCGCAGACCTCTTCGCCTTTATAGTTCTCAGTCATCATACAAGGGAGATACCAATATCCGCAGTCCACACAGCAGAGGATATGGAAATCGAGCTGCATGCAGAAGTTTGTATCATCTGCGAGATTTTTATCCAGGTTCAGTTCATTCAAGGCATCATTCAGGCTAATGCACTTATTTTCCAAGTGATCTGCAACTATGCGTTCAACTGGAATCTCTCCGCGTAGTTCTGTCATGGCATCATCCTTTAGTAATTATTGGTTTCCTGGTTCAACGACCATCAAAAAGATGCGATAGAATGCAAGTCCAAGCGGAATCAACCCGACTGGAACAATAATTCTACCAAATTTAAGACGCTCGGTAGCAGACTTAAACTCTTTCTGGCTTTCAACTTCTGATAGGTTTTCTGATTGCTCAATGTGTTTCAGTTCACTGTTGCCGTGCATGATACATGCCAGACCATATCCGCCTATCCAAACACCTAAAGCTAACTATAGTGCTGTTACTGACATACTCATTTCTGGACCCGCTTACTGCGCGGGTCAGGCTTTATCGTTGTGATTAAGAAAACTGGCTGCAAAATTCTTCTACATTCAAATCTAAGCTGATTTCTTCAAAGAATTGTTCTAACGCCGTGGTTAAATTCTGGTTGCCAAGATCACCAAGCGGTATGTGGTTGTCATTGAAGGTTGTTACTTGCCACAAGCCTTGTTCTTTCGCACTTGGAGATAAAAGAACCTTACCATATCCTGTAGCTGCGATAATGCCTGAGAACTGCATAGCTGCAATTATTTCAATCAGTTTTGCTTGGGAGTTTTCCAAGCGGTCAGAATGCTCGCTGATTTCATCTAGGTTGAACTGACTAGAAAGAACATCACTGTTTAGGCATCCTAGAAAGGTTGTAAGGTGGATACGAATTGCTTGGACTGACATAATTTTAACCCTGAACGATAAGCCTTTTATTGCGGGGGCTTTTCCGTGTGAGCTATCTGCTCTGTATATATGAATTATACTGCTAAAACATGGCATAAGTCAATAAAAACCAACTTACGCCGTGGGTGCTTAGGAATTTTTAGAATGGTACATCAGAAGTTTCAGCCTTTTTATTTATACTATTTCTACGTTCCCGAATTTCTTCATATTCTTGTTGGCGTAGGTTCTTGCGATAAAAAAAGAGCAAACAGGTTGCTCTTTTTAGGTGGGTGAGGATTACACCGGAATTGCTGCACCCGATACGCTGATTGGTTGCTGATCTAGCTGCTTCATAGCAAAAGGAGCCTGTTCGTCATTTTCATTTTTTAACTGTATATACGTGGCAGCATGATTCCACGGCCGCTTCGATATACCCTAATGTTGCTGCAAACCAGGCAAGATTGTATTGATAGTGCTGCTTATGAATATTATCTTCAATTTTGTCCAGGTTTTTTTGAGCATTGCTAAAGTTAAATAATGCGTAGTTCATCTGATCTAAAGTATTAGAGATAGATTCGTTTGTGGGTTGAACATGGCTCAGGAATGCTTCATTAAAATTATTTGTATGCAGTAAATCACTGAATAACTCATATTCATGTGATTTTCGGTTATTGCCATTCATGGTTAAGTCATAAAGTACAGACTTAAACATTTCTTGCAAGGCAGTTTCACCTTTGATATGAATATCCAGTAAGTGTGGATGGCGTAAATCGACTGGTTTGGCTGCACTATGTTTGCAATTATTTAATACACCCAGACAAGGTTGTTCCGACAAGCAGAAACGCATTTGATCAACGGTGAAGCTCATTTCACCTTTTTTTTTGGCAAATTTAATAAACTGATCAATTAGGTGCATACGCGGTATATTGAGTAAGCGATAGTAATGAATAAAGGGCGTTAAGTTCACTTTATTCTCGCTTGCATCCAGATTAATACTAATATTTTCTGGGTTGAAAATCAGGTTTTCATAGATACCTAAAGGTAAGGCATCAGCTTTGCCTAACTCAGAAAATAACGCAAATTGGGCGTATTTTAACACCTCAGTTGCAAAGTCTTTTCCAAGTGCATGCAATTGGTTGTAGTTAAGCTCGCCAGAATGGATTTGGGTCAGATCAAAGCTGCGAGCGATCTTGATTTCGCAGTCCTTCATTTTGACCTGTTCATCGTCTACGCCATTTTCATTAATGCTTTTGAATTGTGTGTTCACGAGCAAATAGATCGTCATGGTTTCCGGCTTCAAATTAATATCTTCTACCACGGCGAAACATTGCACACTGGTTTGTGGACCAGATTCTAAATTGGTGTTCGATGGTGCTATACCAAATAAAGCCTGTTGGTTGTTAGACCAAATAGAGCTAGTAAGCACTTTGAGTTTTTTTCCAGTTGAGATAAAGCTTGGCATATCGCTCTTATCCTTCAATCATTAGTTATAAGGTAAGGTAGTGGCATCTACCCTAATCATTAGTCATTATTTAAAACGGTGCTTCGCAAGCAGTTTTGAGAAGTCGTCTTGGTTTTTCAAAATACGCAACGCAACCATGTTGTGAATGCGAGTTTCAATTGATTCAATGAAGCGCAAACCATAAGAACAACGGAATAATGTTCAGGTTTATGTTTGGGTGTCCTTTAGGCTTAAGGCTATGTTCAGACTTTACCGCTAGTTTGAAATGACCACCAATGTTTTCAAAATCCAGAAGAGCTTTGTCATCATCATGGGTTTTGAATACTACTTCACCGGTGAGGTCATTAAAGGTATATGTGCTCTCAGAAAGGTGTTCGCATATCTGGTCCAGATCAGTGCCGATCAAGGCTTTAGAAGCCCATTGTTCAGGTGTAATCACTGGCGCAAAGAAATCATTGTTCAATAGTGATTTGATTTGAGCAAGGAACTGAGCCATTGATAAATCAGTTGTTCTTTCTATCTGGTAAACCGGAGCGTCAACTGCTACCGGACAAATATGTGCTACTGCTGACATTTAAAATTTTTTCCCCTAAGCACTCATAATTCGGTGAGTGCGACCGTTTTGGCATATTGAGCCGATTCATTAGTATGTGGAAATTATCGCCTCAAACATGGCATAAGTCAATACAATCTGTTCCAGATTAATCACTGAGTTGTAATCCGCGCCATCGGCTATATCCCTAAATATTCAATCATTTTTTTTACTTTAAAAAATCTAACGCCTACCAAGTTCACCAGGGCTTCACAAAAAATAGGTAAAAAAAACCCCTGACCTAAATAGTGGCAGGGGGGTTAAAGAGAGGTTCAGGAGAATCATAACCTGAACCTCTGAGGGTATAGGGTGAGGTTTTATTCATCGTCCTCTAAGATGGTATCCACTAGCTCAAGCTGACTTGATTTAACTAAGTGGTGTAGGTCTAGCTCACCATTCACATCAGCGATTACTAGGTATTTATGCTGTTGAGAAAACTCAACCATGTTTGGCTCAATATTGCGGAGAGCGGTAATGTACAGGGCATTTTCAGGGTTGATAATGCCGTCTGCTAATTTCACGCCGTCCACCCATACAGCAGTTGACTTGAACGCAGTATCAAGGTCATTGCAAAGCAAAGCTACAGGAGCTTCTTCTTCATCCACAAAAACGACTTGGCTTTCATTCTTGCCGTTCCAATCAAGGTTTGAGCAAATATGACGCTGTAAAATGTCTAAATCAGAGAAAATTGCGTATTGCATAAGAAACTCCTAAACCTAAGCCTTTACTACGGTGGCTTATCCGTGTGAGCTATCTGCTCTGTATGTGTTTAATTATGGGTTAAAACATGGCATAAGTCAATATAAAACATCATTTATCTACATTGCCGAAGCAATTAATTTGCATACTGACCTGGCATGTGTTCCTGAAAAATCTGAACTATTTTTTTATATTAAAAAACCTAACGCCTACCGTGTGCCAAGCCTTTTCAATCAAAATCTAAGGTAATAAAAAACCGCATCTATTGACGCGGTTCCGGCTGCTGATCTGGGCTTAGAACCCAATATCGAATAGGTTTAATAAGCGAATTTTAGCTTCTTCACCAAAATAGGGTGGTGATGTACTGAATCGGATTTAAACGCTCTCCGAAAGATGGATTAAGTTGTCGAGTGCTACATTGAATTTAGACATGATTATAATTCCTGAATATTGCCTTTAATCAGGTGGCGACCTGTAGTTATGAGGTATCTCAGGCAGGGTATCCCGCCTGAGTGATCGGTTTAGTAAGTGAAGCGGGTAAGGTACACAGCTTGACGGATTTTGTTTACTCGCTCAGTTGAGATAGCTTCATTCATTTTTTCAAACAGTAGCTCTGCTGCTTGATATACAGCACGATCAACTGTCTTGAATAAATCATCTTCAAAACTTGTAGACGGACGTTCAAGATTGGCTAAATTAAACTTTGCCTTACCAATTAGCATATTTGCATGCTCAATCGCTGTCGTTTCGTCTGACAGGTCAATGTTCGGGTAACACGCATCCACAGCATCCAAGAAATTGCTCTGGCGCACAGGAGCAACCAACTTGCTTTGAGGAAGGTTCTTCGCCACCTGAACAAATAATGCTACACGCAGACTGTGGAGCGTAAGAGAAGCGAGCTTACACGCATTATGCGTAGGGTAATCCCTTAAAGCAGTCCAATAAAACAGTGAACTACTGCGAGCATGGAACGGTAGATCAGCTACCTGTCCGGTGATTTCAATGTAAATGTCATCAGTATCGAGCACATCAACACTCTGTTTTTTCTCTGCAATAATTTTGCTGAAAATTTGAGTTTGAGTGAACGCACCATCAAAAAAATTAACCTTTGATGCAACTAGCATAGGAAAGCTGTATTCATTGCTTTGCGAGTTTTCAGCTTGATTCTGGATAGCTTCTAAAAACATTATTTTACCCTCAATCTAAATCTTTAATCCGGTGACTTATCCGGTTTGGCTTAGTGCCTTTGATGCAAAGAATTATAATCATTAAACATGGCATAAGTCAATGTAAATGAGTGCTATCAATCTGCAATTCGACAAATTAAAACCTAACCTTGTCAGGGTAGGGTATTGTTTTCCATTCTTAAATATTAGACTGCCTTTGGTTCAGGTGATTGCTCTTCAATCCATGTGTGAGCTAGTCCGGCAATGTATTCCTGATGCTTCACCACACCTAAATTGTATTTAAGGGCGATACTTTCTACAGCCTTATCCAGTTTTGCTGCTTGTTTTTCAAAATGTTCTTTGATCAGTGCCACGGTCTTAGCCACTTCATTCTTTTTATTACCATTAGAAATGTGAATAATTTTTTGAAGTTCGCTTAAAAACCCTTGCTTTCTGATCTGGCGATGTTGGTTGTGCTTATTTTTGAAGTAAACCTTTCCACTAGCTTTGAAGCATTCCAGAACCGTCTCAGCAAGCTCAACATAGCGCACATGCGGGGCTACAAAGATTTGAATGCCATCTTCACTTGAAGAGAATTGAGCAATCACCCGGTAAATATCCTTGTTTGATTCATCAAGGGCTTTGGCTTGAGCCTGAATATCTTGGATGACTTCAATATATTGTTCAGCATCATTCTGAAACATTATTCCAAAATTTGAATGCGAAGTTTCATAGAAAAAAGATTGTGCCGGCATATTTTTTCACCCTTTCATCAAGTAATTATCATAGTAACCATGCGGAGTACACTGCACCGCATGGTATGGAGTTATTAGGCTTTTATGGCTGTAGGAGGTCTAAGTATTCGTGAGCAACCAAGTATTCGGCTTGCTCATAAAACAAGCCCCCTTCATTATAAATAGCATCCACTTTACGGATAAATTCATCAGCTTCGTGATCTTGCAAGAGGTGTGAAACTTCGCTATCTACGTTGCATTGTAGGTTTACAGTGCTTAAAAGCGAATTGGTTGTAACGGTGCAAGAGTTACGAGCAAAATTGATCATGTCCAAGCGTATTTTTTCTTCATGCGTTGTCATATTTCTATTCCTTATCTAAGCCTTTAATCCGGTGGCTTTTCCGGGTGAGCTTTCTGCTCTATATATGCTTGATTATGGCTAAAAACATGGCATAAGTCAATATAAACCTGTCTCCAAGAAAATCGGGAACATTTTTTTCTACTGAAAAAACCTAACGCCTACCTGGTTCCCTGGCTGTAGGTATTAAAAAACCCCGCATTACGCAGGGCTTCCAGATTGGCTGCTTATGCAGCAGCCGATTTGGTGCATTCCTCAATCGTGACCTTGTAGCCCAGATCATGCTTATACTCCTTGCTGATCTGCTCAATCACATCAGCATCCACACCTAGCGATTCACCACTGCTACGAAGATAGCTACGAATCTGTTTGATTTGCTTGGCTGCAAAGTCTAAAACACTCTGTTGGGCTTCAACCGTCAGGGATTTAAAACCGCCTACTTTGGCAATGTCATAAATGCGTTTAAACGCATTCAGGTTTAAGCCAAGTAACAGCTCTATAGGAGTGATAAGTTGCATAGATCGCTTGTGCAACTGTACAGCGAATTGCGGGGCAATGTCGGTATCCAATCCAAGCAGTAACAGACCATGTAAAAATACAGTCTGGTCGTCACGCATGATATGGGTCGCATTAGGACGGCTTAAACCTTCATGCTTTTTGTAGCAATCAGCAAAGCACAAAATATCAGATAGGGTTTGATGAATTGAAGAACTAACTTCATACGCGATTTTATTCGCAGTTTCCAAGTCAAGGCGTGAAGCTATAGGTGATACTTCGTATACACCTGACTGATCGCGCTCAGAAGCGTGATAGCGATAAGTTGAAAGCCAAGCATTCGCAACTAATGTGCTCATGCGCGAATTGAAAGAAGAGAAGCCAAACGGCATAGTGTTATTGTGTAGCATATTATTACCCTCATTCAAGCCTTTACTACGGTGGCTCTTCCGTGGGGAACACTTCGTTCCCTATGTCGTTAATTATGGCTTGAAACATGGCATAAGTCAACATTAATTAACTTTTAAAAATTTATCTATAAAGTGAGATTTGCTACACAGTCCAATCACCCGGCTCCAAAATTCGGGAACATTTTTTTATACTAAAAAATCTAACGCCTACCATTTTCTCCGGCTCCAAAAAAAATGCCTTCATGTTGAAGGCATCCTGAGTTCGTCTTATTGGGCGTAACCGTAAACTCTTTCCTTAACTACGAGTTTTTCGTAGTTAAACATAGTGCAGATTGCACTGTATGTTGCTTCTGCCAAAGTGTAGCCCTTAGCACGAAAGTTAGCATAGTCAGCAGCAAGGTTTTGTGCCAGGTGATCAGGAACCTGAGCGACAATCGCATTGTCGTATTTACGGATGATCTGAGCAAGTTTGTGACTATTAGCGAAACGTAAAATTAGATCACTTGGTACTTGAGCTGTTTCTAAAGCTTGTTTGACTTCTTCAATTTGATTCAATAAAGACATGATTTTATACCCTAAAATTAAGCAAATAATCAGGTGGCTCTACCTGTTGAGCGTTCTGCTCTGTATGTGGTTTATTATGGCTTAAAACATGGCATAAGTCAATGTTTATCAGGAGTTTATAAAAGAAGCCCCCTGTCAGGAGCTTCTTTCTGGAACCCCAGTCCGCCAGGCAGGGTGGGGTTGTTAAGCTGCGGTCTTTGTCGCTAACTATTTATCAGCCACAATTATGTTTAACAGGTAGGTTACAGCATCAATATATAAGGCTGAAACGATCTGGTATGTCGCATCAACGATATGGGTGCTATCCACCAAGCCTTCGGTATCTGGCTTCAATGGTCTGTCGCGCTGCCATTCCTCATAGGTTTTATTGCTTTGCAGTTCACTGTAGTCTTTGCCAGAATTAATCTGAGCCATGATCATTAAATATTGCATACGCGCCATGCTCTTTAAAACCAGATTGCACAGTGCATCACGGCGTTCTTCCTCACTTGGCAATACAGCTATTTGAGTGAGTGAATCTTTATAGATTTCGTCTTGAGCACGGAAATTAACGACCTTCTGGCGAGCAATGCCTGTAGCATTGGCAATAATGTCAAATTTAAAGCCAACCAGAATGTTTAAATCTTGAGGTGGAACCATAGCATTAATCCTGGCAAGGACGTTTACTTTGGTTGAGTGATCGGTAACGCGCTTAGTAGTGAAATCCACAGTGAATAAATGCAAATCAAGTAAATGTGTGATACCTGGGTTACGGCGAACCTGACCGATAGCTGTTGAAAGTAACATAATTTTTAAACCCTTATTCTAAGCCATTATTACAGTGGCTTTTTCTGTTTGACGTTGTTCGTCTGAGCCTTCATTATAGGTTTGAAACATGGCATAAGTCAACATAGTCAATATAGAAATCATAGACTTAAAATAATCAAAGTATTTTTTTATTATATAAAAAACCTAACGCCTACCATGTGGCTAGGCATAAAAAAACTCCTACAGTACAGGAGTTTTGGGAATCCCCGCAGTCCGGGGAGTGATTTACTAGGTAGCGTTTGGATAAAAACGAGCTTTGTGCTCTTCTTCAACAAGGTCTAACAGGTAGTTGGTCATTTCAAAATAGCCACAGTGTACGATCTGGTAGGTCGCATCAACTAAATTTGTATTGTCTATAAGACCCTCTGTTTGTGGGTGTAATGGCTTTTTAAATGTGTAATACCATTCCTGGAAGGTTTTGTTGCTAAACAGGTCGTTGTAATTTTTTCCTGAATTGATTTCACTCTGAATTATTATGAATTGTGCTCTTGCTATTTCTTTGATGACCAAATCACAGATAGCATTACGGCGTTGAACCATGAATTTTAGCGAAGCAATGTCATGAATGCTTTGTGCTGTAATTGAGCCATTAACACAGATATCCAGTACCTTGTGACGAGCTACACCGGTAGCGTGAGCAATGATTTCCATATTAAAGGCTGTTATCTGGCTCATATCTTGAGTTGGTATCAAAGCATTAAACTTATTACGTGAAGTAACTTTGGTAGCGTATTCCTTCTGGCATTTTTTTGTTGCAGAATCCACCTGGAATAATTTTACAATCATTATATTTTTGATGGTTGGGTTAAAGGCAATGCGGCTAACTGCCTGTGATAGTGAGAATGACATGATTTTTATGACCTTATTCTAAGCCTTTACTACGGTGGCTTTCCCGCTTGAGCTTTCCACTCTATATACTACTAATTATATCCTTGAAACATGGCATAAGGAAATTATAAAAATGATATAAACGTCATTTTGTGTCGCTTTTAAGAGAAAAATAAAACCCTCAATCAAGAGGGCTGTTGTGACATTTCAACATAAAAATCCCGGAACTGTTTAGGAATGTGAGTTAAAGCATCTAGTGTATAATCTTTTAAATTAAAAGAATCATATATATTCTTTAAATCAGAAATTTTTATTACCTCACCACCTCCATTATATTCAGTTGATTGTGACCAGGTGCAATTGTGCGGGAAGAAGCCATAGCGTTTTTTATCCGCAGTATTTCGGGCTTGGATGCGACCAAAACTATTAATGCCTTCAATTGCTGCACCCTCTGGAACTATTGCTAATACGCGGTTGTAATCTTTTTCAAAGAACCATTTTGTTTGACGCAAACCGAAAGTGAAAAACAAATCCAACTGAACGATATTCAGCAGAAGAATGTTCTTCTGTACATCACTCATAAGCATTTCTGTCTTTAACTCTGCCATATATCCACCATAAAAAATAGGAAACTATAAAAACATAAAACTATTAAACTATTAAACTATAAAAATATATAACTATTTTAATAGTTTTGGTGTTTTCAAATATATCAAATAAAAAAGTTTCATATAGTGGCTTATTACAACAAAAATGAAGTTATATCTGTAATTGTTTGTATTGTTATAAATATTATTTGAAACATGGCATAAGACAATATATAATGTATAGGAATCGTTATGATTAAACGGAAAAGCCACCGTATTTCTGGCTTGTTATGGGGAAGAAGAAATGTACGAAGGTTTTATAAAAAACTTAGAAAGCGAAAAACGTCACTTCAAAGGCTGCGCTATTGTGGCTTTGAGCTTAATGCTATTTATGGGGGTAAGTAGCTTTATGGAGTATGCTCATAAAGAACATGCTTCAATGCAATTTATCGCAATATTAAGCCTGGTTTTTCTGGTTATCTTTATTGCGTTGATCATTAATATCAATAAGAGAATTGATAAAGCCAAACAGGAAGCAATGGCTAAACCGTGGATAGAGTGGCACAACAGTTGATGTGAATAATAAAAAGGAAGCTAGATAAGCTTCCTTTTTTTATTCTGCAATTAACTTGGTAAGCTGCTTGCGGTGTCCAGATCAAAGAACAACAGCACTCCAACTTCTGCTGTAAAGCTGATCGGGTCTGGTTCATGCGGATTATCATTAGCACCACAGATCGCACCATGCGAACCATTTAATGAGACTTCGTAATTGCCTGAATGTAATTCACTAAGGAGCTGTTCAAGGCGATAAATACCCTGCAAGTTAAACAAGGGGGCGGAAAGCATTGCTGTTAAATTCAGATCGAAAAATTCTAAAGAAAATTAATTCATTTTTTTTACTAAAAAACCTAACGCCTACCTAGTTGCCAGGCCAGGCAACAAAAAAAACCGCAGGAGCGGTCTGGATGGGTGGCGGGTTTCCCCGCCGAATGGGTTATCTTAACAGTTTAAATAGGTGGTCGATGTTTAAGACTTGGTTACGTTGAGCGTATGAAGGCGAGCTTTTTCTTTCGTCATAAGTACCCCACAAAAGGTCGTACAAAAAGTCGTATTGGTGTTGTGCAAATTCTTCTATCAGATCAATGACCTGAGCGTGATCATCACGACTTAGACCGCAATAATGCGCAGCACTGGTGTCCATTTCTTTGAAGTAATGAACGCTATTAATGATCTGCTCAAAAGCACCGTAATTGATTGCAAGGGTCATTTCCAAATTATTAAATGGCAATTCTCTTTGCACGTTATGACATGGCAGTAAAAAATGCTCTTTTTCTAAATTGATGACCTTCACACCATGCTCCACAACATCACTGGAACGAAGCAAACTCGAAAAATCTTTAAAATCTTGCGTACCTTTTTCGGCAAATGTGAGATGAAAAAAGTTTTTCATGTAGATAACAACTAATTGCGTCCACGCATTCGCCATAATATCAAGAGACTGCAAGCTCACGCCTGGGAAGCCTTCGCTCGCTTTATCAAGCAAAGCTTCATATTCTTCGCGGGTAGGGGCAGAAGTTGTACCGATTTTTGCACCAGCATCGACTAATTGAGCCAATATAGTGAATTTGTTGGTTTGAGCAAAACGTGTATTTTTGTTAAGTGCTGCAAGAGAAAGATTTTGTACTGACATGATTTTTATACCCTAAATTTAAGCCAGTAATCAGGTGGCTTAACCTGGCGAGCTATCTGCTCTGTATGTTGTCTATTATCGTTCAAAACATGGCATAAGTCAATATAATTCTATAAGAAACAATTATTTGCGTATATTTTTTTATTAAAAAATCTAACGCCTACTATTTTCTAAGGCATTGTAGAAAATTGAATTTAAGTACCATAAAAAGGTATACCCGCCGGAGCGGGTACTGTAACCAGTTATTCAATTTCAGTAAAAACCGGGTGATCTGGGTCAGTGGTATCAGTAATCTGGTCAAGGTGGAAGCGTTTGGCATGACGTTTGATATGGTTCTCTGCCAACTTCTGCAAGTGCTCTACACGCGCCTTGTATAGATCAAAAGTCAGTTTATTGTCTATCACGGCTTCAAGCAAAGGTCTATCGTACAGACCACGATCAGCAGCAAAAGGAAGGAAACCCATTAAAGTTTTGATGGTACGTGGAGGTTTACCATCAGGATATGCCCTATATACCGTTTGGCGTTTAGACCACTCACCGCTAAAATAATCTTCTGCATAAGCTACCCAATGTTGAGCGTATTCGTTCCAGGCATCTTCAATGGATATGATATGGCTTTCATAAACGAAGCCGAAGCCGTCTGGCGTGTCATTAAAGCGAATGAAAAAGGCATCATTACGCATGCGCCAGGTGCTCATAACTTCATCAGCAAGGCTTCTGATGGTGTGGTCTGTAAATATGCCACGCGCTTGAAGCTTCTCTAAACCGGTTTGGTTTAAGCCAAAACAAAGACCAGATAAGGCTTTATCTAAAGATGGGTATGGTAGGTATGACATGGGTTTATCCTCAGTATATCAGCTTTTAATGCGGTTGCTGTTCCGCTTGAGCGATCTACTCTGGTTTAAAGTATGGGTGGGTTTACCCGCCAGGGCGGGTACAGGAACCGTTTATTTGTATTCAGCGAAAACAATATTGTCTTGATCAGACGTATCGACAATCTGATCTAGGTGGTGACGCTTAACAAAGTCTTTAAGGTATTGCTCTGCTGACTTGTGTAAGTGCTCGATGCGCTTTTTAAAGCCTTCAAAAGTAAGTCTGTTTTCAAGTACAGCTTGCAGCAGGGCATTGTCATTTACAGCGCGATTATCGTCCTTGCTGAAAATAAATAGACCGCGAAGGCTGTTAATTGAACGAGGGCGATTAGCACCCTTTCCATTGAAGTATTCTTGAGCTTCCTGGTTCCAGTGTTGAGCAAAGTCATTCCAGGTTTCTTCAATGGATTTAACAGAGTTTTCCAAACCAAAAACAAAGCCGTCCGGGGTGTTTGCAAAATACATGATGAATGCAGCATTACGCATAGCCCAAGTTTCAAAGATTTGATTCGATAAGCTGAGAATGGTGTGACCCTGGTATAAGCCACGCGCTTGAAGTTTCTCTAAGCCAACTTGGTTCAAACCAAAACCAAGACCCAAATAAACTTTTTCTAAATGTAAGTAATGATATTTTGTCATGGGGCAACCCTAAATTTAAGCCATTAATCAGGTGGCTTTACCTGGTGAGCTTTCTGCTCCGTATGTGGTTTATTATGGGCTTAAACATGGCATAAGTCAACATAGAATCAACCTCTACGACAACAAGTGTCGTGCTATCCACCTGGTAATAAAAAAGCCCCGATGAACGGTGCTTTTTTACTCTGGCTGTAGGCATTTTTTTTATTAAAAAATTTAACGCATACCAAGTTGTTTGTATTTAAAAAACTACTGTTTAAACAGTGGCTTTGATCTGAATTTAACCTGGTTAAACCCGCTTTTGTATTTCATTGGCATAAATAGCGACAGGTGCAAAGCGTTCCACTAGGCTCCGGCGTTGCTGATCTGTTAGCACTACCGGGTTAGGGTTATTCAGGTTTTTTAAAATATGGATTTCTGTACCAGTGCAGTAATGGAATAACAGTTTAGCAAGGTCAGTAAGAACCGTATCATTTACGACAGCCATAACAAAATCGCCATTGTTAAATCCCTCCATTGACAATTCATCAAAATTGATCTGAGTTTCACCCATGACGTAGTTATCAACCAGTAAGAAGGTATGATCAAAGCCATTATTGGCGAGTTTAACCAGGAGTGCTTCACTATGCTTCTGGTTTAAAACAACAGACTGTCCATCTTGAAGGTCAAAGATCATCTGTAGCTGATCACGATTAAAAGTCATATTTTCATTTCCAAAAAATGAGCCTAAATTCTGGTGGCTCTACCATGTATATTTTTCGTATTTAAACGACATGAAAATACTACTTAAAACATGGCATAAGTTCAATCAATAGAATGTCAAAAACCGCTCTAAAGGTGGAAGGTTTGTCACTGTAGGGTGAGAAGTGAATCCTTTTTCCACCATAGGAAAAACCTTATTTGTTTTTTAAGCGAAACCATACCAATAAAAAGGAGACTAATGCTCCTTTTTATAGTTTTACCAAGCAAATGCTTATTAGATATGATCAAGCTCAGTAAATACCGGTAATTTCACAAACAAGCTATTACCAAGTGATTCACGGCTGAAATTAAACCAATGGCTGTCGTTATCAAGCTGACTGATACGTGGAGCATAACCACGCTTCATGGCAGTGATAATACGCTGAACCAGGTACTCACGTTCACCAAAATCGCCGTATTGGTTAAAGTCTATGCTTTGACTGTCATAATTCAATGCAACATACGGTCTGCCATCTTCGTTGTAACTGATCTCACGGCCATTAGCATAAACACCAGATTCCGCAATCGCTTTGATCTGGTCGATCACCTGATCAATATCGGTTGTTGGCATGCTTGCAAAGACAAATTCACCTGTCTCTTTATCCATGACTTCAATAAATAAAGGACGCTCGAAAGCTGCAAGCTCTTTTTCATTAGCAAAGTGATGTAGCTCGTATGGAGCCGGCACTTCGCCATAGTGATTCATAATAGTCTGCATATCTAGTTCAATAAGAGCTTGTAGATATTCTGTGCTGTCTAATGGTGATTTAAGACCACAGTAGAATAATGCGGTGACTGGAACCGGCTTTGCGCTACAAGCAATATCCTGGTCATGTTGTTCAACATATAGGGCTTCTTTCGCCACTGCACGACCATTGATAACCAGAGTTTCGTAATGTGGATGTAGTGAGTAGCCAGTAAAGACCCATTCTGGTTTTTCTACGGTCTTGTCGCGGGTGTAATTCTCATAAGCGACCAAATGGCGCACTTTGATTAGATCAGAAGGGTAGTTTAATTCTGTTGCGATTGCTTTCACTTGAATAGCGTGGACATGACCTTTTACAAACAGGTTAAGCAAGCCTTGTTTATGGTATGCGGACTTGTCTTGAGCAACATGGTATTGGTGATCGCCTAATTGAGCCAAATTAGAATAATTAATCTCGTGGTCTTGTGGAGCCTGGAACATTCTTTGGTATCCGAAATAGCATTTATGTTTGTATATACAGCTCATACGAATAACTTTGCGTATTGCGAGCTGAAAAGAGCCATTAGTTTTATTGCATAATCGTGTGTTCGTCAAATGCTTTAAGTGCCTTTTTTAAAAGCAGATTAAAGCGTTATCACACCTAACTCTAGTGTATTAGCAGTAATTCCAATAGTAAAAAATCCCTCCATAAAGGAAGGATTTTTACTAGGCTGTTGATGCTGAATTAACTGTTGTTGGCGTGGTAGGTAGTAAATAAATCCATCACCATTTCTTCAATATATTCTTTGAAGCTAATCACATCAGGATGGTTTTCATCAGCCATTTTGCAGTATTTATTGCCGGACTGATCTACAGCAATAATGTAATCTTCATCATCACACGATTCAGAAATCACACAACAGCTTAAATTAGTTTTATGTTCTGGGTCATGGTTTAATGATAAATATTCAGCACTATTTTTGAATCTAAATTCTTCACACCCTTTATTTTCTTCATCTTCTAATGGAGTTAAGGGTTCTGGAACCTTAATAATATCTTTAAATTTTGGTGAGAGAAGGTCAGAGTATTTCTCATTCTCAATATCCTGAAGCGGCGCAATGCGGAAGAAAAATAGCTCAACGTCTCCGGTTGCTTGGCTACCGTATAAACTCCAAGAAAGTGAGTTGTTTTTCACCCAATAGAGCTTAGAAGGAATGCTCAAGTCAAAATCGCTTGGATTAGCAAATTTGATCTGGTGAACACTCCATTCCTTATTGAGAATAAGTAGGTTTGCAGTAGGTAATACGCCATCTGCCAAAGCTTTGTTTAATCGTTTAAACAAATCACTTAATTCGTCTTCATTAACAATCTTACCATCTGCGCTAATTTGATCTGCTTTAAAGGACATAGCCATTCCGCAAACATGGATGAAATACTTTGCGGTATCACCTTTCTTTGAAACAAGCTGACGATAATGTTTGAGAATCCCCTGAATATCTAGGGTAGGAGCCGTTAAAAACTTAGGAATATTATCTTCATCCTCTTTATAGATAAAAAAGTAATCCCCGAAGCCAAAGCCTATTTTCATGTCTTTAACATTCTGTGGGCTATAGATATCAAGCACTTTCTTTCGTTGTTGTAATTGCTCGTGAATCACTTTGAGCAGTGTTTGGTGATAAGCTAGATCAGTAGTAGGGCGATCTAGCTCTTTGCAGTAATAGACTGTGATCGGGATAGCTTTTTTATTGTGCGCAATAATACCGATATGGTTTTCGATCTTTAAATCATCTTTATAATCATACGAGAATAAGTAATTTTGAACACTATTGTCTAAAAGGTGTTCTTCTGGGATAGGGAATGCAAAAGGGTTTAAAAGAACTTTCTCATTAGCCCATATACCATTCATGTATTTTAATTGCCTATACCCCATTAAATGTTTGGCTTCGATTTCAACAGATTTGATTCGATAATGGTTCAAAACCTTTTCTACTTGTTTTTCATTTAGATGACCAAAGGACACCAATGGAATACAGCCTACAGGCAGTTTATCAAAAAAATTAGCATGTGTTTCAGGGATGCTTGTGTCATATCCTGGAATGAGGATGTTATAGATTCCAGGCGAATAAAAACCGTCTGATGTATCAGGTGTAGTGTTCATATAAGTTTTCCGGGGATATAAAACCAAAAGACCACTCAAACGAGCGGTCGAAGATACTACAGCGCAAGTAGTATTTGTTTATGCGACAGCCTGTTTTTCCAAAATCTGCGGAATAGCTTGGCGAACAATGATGCCCCATGCTTGCTGATCTTGTAATAGAGTTTGTGTCACACCGCGTTTCAGAACTTCGGAACTCAGATTAAATTCTGAATTACGAATACCATGTTTACGCATATTAAAGAAAGATTCTGGATGGAACTGGTTGCCATGATTATCAGTCAAGTACAATTCTGGTTCCAACACATCATCAATAGTGATATTGCTTACAGTTTCCTGATCTGCAACCAACTTACCTGATTCCTGGTCAATGAACGCCGTAAAAGGGGCAGTACGCAAGAAAATCTTGAAGAAGAAGTTGTGATCATTCAATGAGGTTTTCACTACAACGCATTGAGTGACAATCACAGATTTAGAACCACCGTCATTGTCAGAGTGTTGAATACGACTTACTGCGCCGTGGAAATTCCCTTCACGGATAGCTTTATTGATTCCACTGAAAACCGTTTCCAGATTCAATAAGTTTTGCACGTTATTGATGATATCAGTATGGGAATCCACTTTATTCAGGAAATTGTCTGAATGCTCGGTTGGAGTAGTCGAAATGACAAAAGCATAATTCGAGTACATAGCCGGAGTGATCTTCAAGTCTGCAACATTGAAGTTGTTAATAGTCTCTGCATCTACAGTATTCGGGAATACAAAGTACAGTTTACTTTTTTCTTGAGCTGCTACTTCTGTCATATAATTTTCTCTATATATTTTAGCACCATGAACTATGAGTGCATTAAAACTTTCATTACCTTAAATCTAAATAAAAACATGGCATTAGTCAATAAAAGGACTGTAGTTTAAAGTAACTAAAATCCTCAATTAATCCATAATTTTCTCGAATATTAAGGCGTTTTTCACGACTTAATCACACCTTTTATAAAAAGACGTAATTTTGAATCTTCTTAGTATTACCCCACAGGAAAATACTTAAAAAACAGAGCAAATAGCGACTGCCAATATAACCAACATGGTAATAGTTTTTCCATTCAATTCATAATGGCTGTAACCATCAATAACCACTACTTAGACCAATTTAAGGGTTTAAGACATAAATTAGCCATAGAAAAATTGCAAAATTCCTTTAATAACTCATACAGATTATCGGTATTTAGGCTTTTTGTGAGCCTTCATGTGCAAACTTGGAAATATTGTATAGAATTAAACTTGTTACACCTGTATGGCGATATCACTATGATTATATGCAAGCCTGATACCCTGATAAAATTCCCGCATGATTTATCGTTGGTAGAGCAGCGTGTTCTCAACCTGGCTATCCATGCTTTCCAGAAAGCAAATGACAGCACTTTAGATCAATATAAGCTTAATATTGGCTTGTACGCTCAACTGTATGGTATTGACCGCTCGACGGCGTATAAGGGCTTAATTGATGCGATAACCTCATTGTCGTCAAAGACCTTCTACAACCTCATTACAAATAAGCATGAGCTATTTTTCGATGACATGCGTTATGAGCGTGTAGGACAGGGTGGAGCTGTATTCTTCAAGTTCTCAGAAGCATGCTTGCATGAGTTTCAGCATTCACCAAAAACAGAGATCGACCTCAACCTGACTGTGAAGCTGCAATCAAAATATGCCCTGCATTTGTATGAACTATTCCTATGTAGCAATAAAGCAAGTGTGAACAGTTTGACCTTTAGTATTCAGGATTTTCGTGATCTGATCGGTCTGGGAATGAACGAGTATAAGATATGGAGCAACCTTAAAACTCGTGTAGTGGACGAATCTGTAGGCTTAATCAATAAGCATACCGATCTGCATGCTGACTATCACCTATACCGCGAAAACCGCAGAACAAGTGACATTAGTTTTGCAATCCGTAAGAAAACTCCGCGTGTTAAATATGCTCTACATTAAAACCATGTAATATTCCACAGACTGTAAAAAGTTCAATATAAAGCCCTCATTTTGAGGGTTTTTCTGTATATACAAATACTAATCACACAAATTAGTGTAATTACTTAATTTTTTGTTCTAGGTCTTATTTAACTTTGTTAGGAAAACATTTAATATCCTGCTCGTTAATATTTACCAGACGACCGTTTTTTTTGTTTCATCATTCAAGCAAAATGGTAATAGCGGTTGATTGGGAATCAAGCACTGGATTGATAAAAGGGTAGTGTTTGAGAAACGGAGAAGCACAGTGCAAAAGCGTTTTGTAGATTTAGATTCCCCACGCCTAAAAGCTTTAGCCGGTATGCAAGCAAGTGTTGATGCTGCAACCTGGGAAAAGAACCTAAAATTTATTGAATATATAAAAGCAAAAATTGCTGAACATAAGGTGGCTCACCACCCGGCAATTGGAATCTTAAATAGCGGTAAATTGGGTAAAGAAGCAATGAAGCTTATTCACCTAGAATACCGTCATGCAATCGTGCAGATATTTACTGATGCACTGTTAATGGCACAATTCCAAACCAAGCAGCTAGAACCTCGTTTAGCTCCTGGTTCAAAAATGTATCCGCGTGTCTTATTAAGTTTGAATATCTTAGATGAATTTGGTTTTCGACCAGGTTTTGACAAGGATAATTATTACAAAGGTAATCCGGCATACGCACACTATCCGTTATACGAAGATATGGTGGACGAATTTAATGTCACCATTGAAGAACGTACTACCTTCCAACCTTCTGCAATCTCTGATCAAGTACGCGCTGCTCTTGAAGAAAGCTATGTAGATTACAAACTGGTAGCTGCCTTGCTCGCCGTAGCGGAAGAAGAGGTGATTCTTTATAGCCCACCACTACGCCAAGCGACTAAAGCTTTAGGTATTGATGTGAGCACTGGCTATTATTTCGTACACGGCGTTTCTTCTGATGCCGAAGCGGAAGCTGCCGATGACGACCATGAAGAAGATTTATGGCTGATTCTGGCACAAGCATGTACTGAACAGGACTATGACTATATCACTGAGGCTTGTTTGAAATACTGCGATCTGTGGAGCCAGTTCTGGGATAAGCAATTAGAGTTGGTAAAACAATTTGAGATTGAAGCTGCATAAGTAGTTTTAATTCTTGGACCAAAAAAGTGTGATCTAAAAATCACACTTTTTTTGTTTATGCAGCATTTGGATTTGCTTCAAGTTTTAGCTGGTCATATAGACGGTTAAGGCGTTCCAAGTAACGCTCAATAGGTTCATTACTACCTTCGATACGCTTCATGATGATACCGCCCTCAAACGCCACAATAACGTCTTGAGCAAACGATTTCTTTTTGTCTAATGGAATAAGGTCATCCATTGCGATAACAATTTTGTCCTTCCATCGTTGGAAAAATCCAACAACATCATTTTTAGCTTCTTCTGGTAATTTTTCATTCAGAAGATTTGCAAGCAAGCAGCATTCGTTATCTAAGAAAAACTGTGCTGTCCATTTTAAAATTTCTTGAACGTCTTTGTTGTCGTTGATTTTAATGTATTCAAAAAAACTCAGCTCAACTGTTTCAATTACTTTCTTTAAAATTTCTTCCTTGCCTTTAAAATGGTTATACAAACTTCCTTTTAACATACCGGTTGCGGTGGCTATGTCATTCACACTGGTTGCGTTAAAACCCTTCTCTTTAAACAGTGTGATAGAGTTTTGTATAATCCGTTCAGGGCTTTTGGTCACGAGATATACTCCATCAGAAACAAACAAACGATTGTTTTGGGCGATTCTACTTTGAATTGCTTGCTTATTCAACCAATTAGGGGTAATCCATATTCTTTATATGGTTTGAGGTAAACTAAATAGTTCTATAAGTTCTTAAAACCTAAAGAGTAAGCTGCTTGTCTTTGTTTTAATTAAAGAAGCCCTCCGAAGAGGGCAACTTTTTAGGTTTGGGTCCGTTTTGCTTTCGCTTCTTTAATCAAGCAAAGGTTTCCATCCAATGACTCCCTCAATGGGGTGTCTTTGGTTATGCCATTGGCAATGATGACTGCCGTACTGCTTAACGTAGAATCCCTGATACGGTATAAGTGAGCCATCTGGTTTACGGACTAGAAGTTTGACCAGGCTGCTGCTAAAACCTCCTTTGATTTCTTTCATAACTGGCACGTATTCACTTGCACTAATATAGGGTCTTGGTTTTCGCTTTGGGAAGGTAGAGGATTCAGTAAGAGAGCGATTCCAACATTCATGTCCTGGCATGGTGTTTTCGATCAATTTTTTAAGTTTATGATCAAGCTCTATTAAGGTTCCTATGATCGGGTTCACTACACCGTTCATGTCATTTCCTTATTTAATTATCGTTAAAACTTCATGCTTTCTAGTCAATGTTAGTAAAGCCGACCAATTTAATAAAGGATGAAAAGCCTCCAATTTAACATGAAAAATGTAAAAAAATCTTATACTTGAGAGTTTCATCACATTAATAACAATAAAGTGAGCGGCTTTACTTGTTTTTAGGGAGTTAAAACTCCTGTTATTGGCTGATTAAGGTGGGATTTACTGGCTCTGAGCAGAGAAAAATGAGCCAAAAATGGCGAGAAAAGTACAAAATACAAGTGACTAGGCGGGTTGGGTCAGGCAAAATGTGCCTATTGTTTTCATCATTTTTTAGTTTTAATAAACCATTACCACTTTTGATTTACCAGGGATGACAAATGTTTAAAAAGACAATTTTATTACTTGCTATGGGGCTGTCGGTTACGACTACTTTTGCTGATGAATACAAAATAAAAGAGAATAAATATAAGTCGCCAAAAGATGCTCATGCGCTTTATTTAAAGACTTTGGAGAAAGAAAAAGCTTTCCACTATCAGAAACGAGGTCTTGAGGAAGCCAAAAATAAAGGCTCGAAAGAAGCTCAAATCTATCTCGCTCAACAATATTTTCTAAACCCTTATGAGGGTACTGCATCCTTCCAAAAAGGGCTTAATGAGATTGAGCCTATTCTTAACATAAAGGACCCGGTATTGAATTTCTGGGCTTATCAAGCCTATTCACGTATTGGCAAGCAAAACGAAGCTCAAAAGTATATTGAGATAGAAAAAAAGCGTAGCCGACCAGTTACTCATTCTCAATTTATCGCCAGTGGTAGTCATGATTCAAAAGAAATTGCGTGGTTTAACTGGAACTATGCGCGTTATACCGGAAATGGTTACTTCAATGCGCCTTATGAACCTCAAAAGGTGTGTGACGAAGTAGAAAATAAATACAAGGCGAACAAGGCGAATGACCATGAAATTTATCTGGTTGGACGCTGTTACTTCGACGGCGTTGCTCGCACGAAAGATGAAGAAAAAGGATTGAAAATATTTCAAACCTATTATCGAGATGTTGGAGCTGCTTTTGATACTTTAGCTATTCTCTCTACTACTGGTGTTAAAAACACGAATTTGGACATTAATAATGCTATCTTCATGTTCAGACAAAACACTTCCTCTAACAATCCAAAACATTTGCCTGAAACCGCGTTTTATCATGGCATGGCTTATATGTTTAAAGGTACTGGCAGTAGAACCAAAGAAGCTTATAATCAATTCAAAACTGCTGCCGATATGGGGCATAAAGAAGCACAATGGTTGATCGCACAAAATGAAAAAAAATATCCAGGAAAGAATAACCGTGATCTATCTGAGTTCATCCCATACCTCCCGCAAGAAAATACTGGAAAACCTAGATTCCCACTATTGGATTTAAAAACAGGGGTGAAGGCAACGGCAGCATTGAATGCTGCAAGAGCGAAGGCAAAGGCCGATGCTGCGAAGCAAGCAGATACAGATAAATTTGTTAAGGAACTTATGGATACATGCAGTTCTGTTGCAACCTATTCAATGGAAATGATGTACGACCGCCAATCTGGGAAGTCTAAAGCGGAACTGTTGAAAGAAGCACGAGAATATAAAGTGCAAACCTTTGGTGGTTTAGGTACGCGAGAAATGATGATTAATGAAGCGTTCAAAAAGCCAATTGGTAATACTTCAAGTGAGCGTGAATATTATTCAGATTTACTTTTGGCAACTGCATGGAACGCTTGTCAGGATGTTGTGGCAAAAAAATATGGTGTCTCTATCCCTCCATTTGTTCCCCCTAAACCTTAATGCTAAGGTGATCGAACCAAAACAACCCGCTTAATGCGGGTTTTGTTTATTTACCATTCTTGCGCTTGGGCATAAGCGTCTAGCAGTAGGAATCACCCTCGTTAAAGGGGGTGAGGATGTCAATATTAGGCAATGTATAGCTGATTCGGTCGTTTGTCCTGAGCATATTCCACAGTCAACATGCCGATAAGCTGTGAAAGCACCTGAGAATGTACAAACTGGCTTACTTCATGTGTCACATAAGCTACGTCTTTACCTACCTCAACCTCGTGCGGTTCCAGAAGGTCTTTCTCTGCTGTAGCAGTACCTAACCATGAAGCCACCACTTTAGACTGTGTGATCTGGTCATAACCCAGATTAATCAACAGGCGAAGCAAGTATGCCTGAACCTGAACAGCAAACATTTTTACGTGGTACACAGCCAGGTCTTGAGACGATAGCTTAACGTAGTGCTTACCGCTTAAATGGTCGTCAATCTGTGATACAAGCTCGTCAAAACGGAATAAACGATTGAAAGTAAAATGAACTGGTTTAGCCGGGTCAATCGAAGGCAACACCACAGTACCCGCTACATCCAAGTGTGAAACTATTTTGCTTGGAACCGTTGCATCTTCTTCATCACAGCACACCGCTTTAATTGATACTTGGGTAAAATACGGCGTTAAAACATGATCGCCATGCGTCAGGTCTTTGCTTTGAATGTTGCTGAACAACTCGTAAATACGGACGTTTGGAGCTGACATACCAAAGTTTGCTGAAAGTAGTGCTGATGTTAATTGCATTTGAAAAATCCTTAATCTAAACCTTTAATACGGTGGTTTTCCGTGTGGACTTAATGCCCTTTGTATATACAGAATTATACCCTTTAAACATGGCATAAGTCAATCCCTATAAAAAGGTCAGCCTAAACTAACCTATTTAGGGAATCGCAGTAATCAGGCAGATTCCAGGCTTTCTTCTATTGTAGTTTCATCCGTCACCATGTTATTCACCCATTCTGTTCTATATGCTTTTTCAAAACGTAGAGATAGTGTTTCACCAAACTCTCTATATCGGTTTTAAAGGCTTCAATTTCTTCTGGCTTGATGCCACTTCCTGATTGATCAATAAGCTCTAAGCAGCTTTGGCTTGGGCTTTTTTCGCTTGCGACATAAGCCATACCCGATAAATAAGCTGCGAGGGATTCAGGGGCTTCATCTGAGCGCGGGGTGTGCCAGACCATTGCCTGATCTTCAATTTTCCCAGAATAGTGAGCTTCAAGAACCCAATAGGTTTTTTGGGGCTTTTGAAGGTTTCTTTGCACCCATTTCAGTTCTGGATTGTCGATGACATGAAGCTGATCTAAAGGCTTAAATGCGAGCTTGTATGAGCTACCAGCCAGATCAAATACCGGGTCTTTTGAGGTCAGGATTTCCCCTTGAGCCAAAATATTCTGAATGCGATTGAACTTCTCAATTTCGTAAGGCTTTACATCACCATGTTTATCCAGATAGATACTGGCTCCATTACACCGTATTGCTAAAAACGGACTGTTATCAGGTAGTACCTGTAAACGGTTGTCTGGGGTAGACAGATAACCCAACTCAGCAATTTCGTGAGCTGCTTGAATGAGGTCGTCCAGATTATCGAAGGCATGTGAAACGGTCCTAATGAGCGAATCATTGACCCCTTTGGCGATTAGATAGGGAAGTTTTTCATAATCTAAAAAATACTGCTTGATTAGGGGTAGCCAATCAAAACGCATCAGCTCAAAAGGATATTCACGAGTTACATCCGTGTAGGTCGCTTTACCGATCTGGATAATGCCCTGTATATACAACGGCTCTGCTTTATGGCGAGCCATACTTGGATTATATAGAATAGTGATGCGCGTAGGTTCGTATTCACTGGCGTTTACACGGCTCGACAGATAAATACCCTTATGTTCTGGTTCTGTCTCAGTGCTTGAAAAAAGATGCTCTACCTTAGATTTCACTTTCCCCAACAAAGAAGTCTTTTCAACAGTCGGTGTGAAAACTTCCAGGCGGGATTCGCTAAAGCCGTGACCCTCCCAACGCTGCATGTACGCATTGTATTTATACAGAGGGTAGACTTCGCGTGTTTCGATAGTGAATAGATCAACTGGCAGCTTGTTTTCTAGTAACCACTGTTTTACTACCTGTTCATACTGCTGATCGGACTGCTGATCTAATTCATGCGTGAAATAATAAGGGAACCAACCTTGTTCCTGTACCAGATATTCAGGTGTTCTATTCAGGAATACACTCTGCCTGTTTTCTATTCCAGAAGGGATGTTGTAATAACGTCTATCCAAATAGATTTCATGTCTTTTAGGGGTAACTGGGTCTTTGGTTTTGGTATCCATTACTTAATCTTCCTGATGTAATCTGCCTGTGGTACTCACCACTTTGAAATCAATCGCCCATACATATACAGATTCATCCCATTTACCACCTGTAGATCGCCACAAGGTCTTGAATGAATCAATCGGACAGTTACGAGTGATGCCACCTTTATATTCGTAATCGCGGTAAGCAGTGTGCGAACCGGCATACCGTGAGGATTCTAACTCAACAGGTTCAATACCCTCGGCAATTGCGTCCTGAGCAGAGATATTCACGACTTTCTCAAGGCGAACATTGGTGATCTGTAGCTGAATACGAGCAGCCCATTTAGGCATGTGAATAGATGGGGTAAAGCGAACATCCTGAACAGGGGGAATGCTGTCACGATCAAAGTGGTCACTGACACAATTCGGATAATCCGCACGGTACACTAAGTTACGGCGTGGACATGGAATCTTGCCAGGGTCGCCTACAACCGCATACGTCTCACGGACATACAGCTTATCGCCAATCTGACCAAAAGGACAGAATGAAAGGACATAGCCCATATCATTTTCTGTGAGCTGATCAAGTGGATGGCATTCACCTAGCTTGGAACCGATGTAAATGTCACGGATATTCGCGGGTGACAGGGCGCGTCTAGTCTGGGTCTTTCTCCCTGCTAATAGGCTATTTACCATATCTGCATTAAAGAGAATAGGGCGTTCATTATAATTCATACGTTACCGAATATTCTTTTTGCTATATCTGGACCATGTTTAAATAATCATGGCATAAGTCAACATTGTTGCCAAATCATAGCATAAAAACTAAATAGAAATAGGAAGCGAAAAAAGAGTCGCTTACTTTGCCACTCCATATTCATTTAACCGATTTGCTAAGGCAGATCGCTTGTCATGGTTCCGCCCGAAGTGTCTGAAATTATGGATTAAAAACATGGCATAAGTCAATATTGTTAAACTGCTAATCTACACTTCAAATCATTTTTTTATTTTTAAAAAAACTAACGCCTATAGATTTTTATGGGGCTTTTTCCAGGCGAAAAAAAACCTCTGTATAGGGTCAGAGGTTGTAAAGAGGGAAACTGCTTAAATTCGGGTGGAGCGGGAGAGGATGGTTAGTCCTCGTCCTCAACTTCTTCACGGAACAGGATCACACCACCCATGTAGTAGTATGTTTTGTTCTCAGAGTGGTCTACATGCTTCTCAAACGCTTTGTTTGCCAGTTCATCTTCGACCGGTACTACCATGCTATCCATGCGGCCTATAGCGTCCATATTGAACCATTCTGTAGGGAACACTAGGACTTCGCTGCAAGATGGCTCAAACACCCCTGCACCGCAACCCATAGTACGGATTTCAATACCCAGATCGCCCAGATCAAATTCGTCAGTTTGGATGTGCCAACCTTTGCGATCTGAACCAGGTACGCTGATTTCGGTCACGTAGGTAGTGCTCTTATCCAAAGCAGCTATAATGTGAGGATAGAACTCGTCTTTAACGCCAGTGTATTGACAACTGATAACTTGATATAATGACATGATTTTATACCCTTAATTTAAGTCTTTATTACGGTGACTTTTCCGTTTGAGCGTTCTGCTCTCTATGTAATCTATTATGGGTTAAAACATGGCATAAGTCAACACGAGAAACCAATTTTTTTATCTTAAATTATTAATAAGTAAAGGGATTATACTACATAGACAAATAAAGGCATTCCACCATTTTTTTTATTAAAAACCTAACGCCTACCTTTTACCGGGCAAAAAAAAGACCGTGTGCTTTTGGGGGTAGCTACGGTCTGAAATTTGAATAAAAAGAACCATTAGGGTTGTGGTCTAATGGCTGATAAAACTGGTTCAGCTTCTTAGTCTTAGAGAATCTGGTGGAGCCGTATCCTTACAGCTCATAAAGTTTAAATGCGCTTGCCTGGGGTTCGCTTGGAATCATCTGAACCAACAGTAGTGTTTCTGAAACGCAAACCAGGGTCGCCGATCATTTCCTTGCAAAACAAATACTTACCATTAAATACAGGGACTATTATTGATGGAAACGGCAATCTTTCCAATTGCCGAATGTGTCAAAATTTAGTCAACTATTGCCGACCCATTCCAATTAAAACCTAAGCATTTTGGTAGAGTTTTCCATTCAAAACATTCACCCATTATCACGGTATTGATCATCGGGAATTTCACAGCATTCACTAGCGCAGCAACATCAATACGCAGTGATTCTGGGGTAGCATCGTATTCGTGTTGATTTATAGCACCACAAAATTCCACCTCACCAAAGCCCACAGGGTTCGTTTGGTAGTGGTCGCCAGTCCATACGCAACTAGGCAAGAAAGTATGGCAAAAATAATCATTTCCTGATTCGTCAGTTAAAATTTCCATATCGTTCTGAGTGATGAACTTTTTGAGTTCATAGTGATTTGCAAAGCGTTCACCATGCTTGGTATTAGGCAGACTGAAACTTATATCCATTGGTTCCAGAGCATGATCTGGATAGATCAGTTGCATCAATTGTGAATAAACATAAGCAACAGCATATTGCTGATATTCATGGGCTGCCGGTGTGCACACTGCAATCGAGATTTTATCGCCCTGGGTAATTGCCATTGAGCCATTGATCAGTCGGTTATGGTTAATAAGACAGGTCGGAACATCAAAGCGAAGGTAAAGAGGTGGTAACGGAAAATTCATTGTCTGGAATCCTAATATCAAGCCTTTAATGCAGTGGCTCTACTGCTTTGATCAAGTGATCTGGATGATAGAATTATATCTGTAAAACATGGCATAAGTCAATATTAGAGAGGGTGAAGCAAAATTGAAGGCATTAAAGACCTCGACCGTGGCAAGGTCACCGAGATTTATTCCATTAAATGATATTGATTATAAGTATATGATTTAAATAATATTATATGGTTTTTGATGGAGTAAAATTTTGATCAATTTAGATCATTTAATGTGGTTTTGGTCACTGTGTTTTAGACATTTTAGTTTATAAAAGCCCCCAACCGTGGCAAGGTCACCGAGATTTATTCCATTAAATGATATTGATTATAAGTATATGATTTAAATAATATTATATGGTTTTTGATGGAGTAAAATTTTGATCAATTTAGATCATTTAATGTGGTTTTGGTCACTGTGTTTTAGACATTTTAGTTTATAAAAGCCCCCAACCGTGGCAAGGTCACCGAGATTTATTCCATTAAATGATATTGATTATAAGTATATGATTTAAATAATATTATATGGTTTTTGATGGAGTAGAATTTTGATCAATTTAGATCATTTAATGTGGTTTTGGTCACTGTGTTTTAGACATTTTAGTTTATAAAAGCCCCCAACCGTGGCAAGGTCACCGAGATTTATTTCATTAAATGACATTGATTATAAGTATATGATTTAATTAATGGTATATGGTTTTTGGTGGAGTAAAATTTTGATCAATTTAGATCATTTAATGTGGTTTTGGTCACTGTATTTTAGACATTTTAGTTTATAAAAAACCCGCTTGGCGCGGGTTATGGTTTAGCAGAGACTTTCGCGTACTTCTTTCTGCCAAAGCTGCGTTCTGATCTGGTCGAAATACTCCTTTGGGGCAAAGCGTTTCGGGTAGAGGTAGACGTTATTTTTGCCTTCACATACAGCTACAGCACCGGATTCTGTTGGTTTGTCGAGTTTACGAAAGCGTTTCCCTGCGGAAGTGATCAGAAACTTAGGTGTGCAACGTACCGGTACATCCACAAAATAATTACCTGTCGCATTGTGAAGCACATGCGGTTCAAATAAGTGGCTTTTCATTTTGTTTTCCCATTAATAACCCATTAAAAACAATTGGGGTACTGCTTATTTAGGCGAACTAATGCGCCCTAAAATTTAATGCAATTTGCATAGTTTTGAAGCTTAAAAAGCCATGATAGGGTGTTTTTTTGAGCAGTTTCAATAGTAGAAATTTGTCTGGTTCGTACAAACCCAGTATAAACAACCTGAGAAGCGCCCAGAATGGGCTTTATGATTTTTACCGATATAAACTCAAAATATTTTTTCTATTAAAAAATTCTAACGCCTACCAGTTTTCACCGGACAAAAAAAAGACCTGGCTATCTCCCGAAACCAAATCTTTATAAATATTAATGGATTTAAAGGGTATCAAATCCATGAAGGTAGGGAAATGATAAGCAAATTATGGCATACGTCCAATGGTTAAAAATTCCAAAGAAGCGTTATAAATCAATTAAAAATGAGCTAAAAAATAAACTAAACATAACCCTACAAAGGTGAAAGCAAGCTGAATCGCATAGTCCTCAACAGCTTTTATTCCCATGTCCAGAAAGCCTTTAAGCTCTCCAATAATCCGGTGTAAATCTTGTGCAAATTCAAGCGGTAGAAGGTTATAGTAGTCGGCAATTACCGCACCCAGAAAAAAGAAAATAGTTAAACGAATCATGTAAACGCCCCTTATGCAGCAGGACGTTCATCAGAAGTGGCAGTAACCGCCAAATCAATTATATTTTCAGCTTCTACAAACGTGAAACTTGGTGAAGTTATGCTGTCAGTAATGCGTAAAATCTTTTCTTTCGCCCATGATTCAGGCACAACGTAAAAGATACCATCCAGATCGAACAGGTAGCTTTCCTGTGAGCCAGGTGTGCCGATCTGGGTATAGTTGTCACAGTTTAAGGTTTCAATAACACGCGCAGTTTCACCATCAATGGTGACTTCACCGACTTTACGGAAAAGCTGCTCTGCGTAATGGTTTTGGATAAACATTAAAGCGTTGGTAACAAGAAAGCGTTTTGACATTTTTTTAACCCTCTTTATTCAAGCCAATAATACGGTGACTTTTCCGTGTGAGCTTAACGCTCTATATGTTATTAATTATCCTATAAAACATGGCATAAGTCAATGTAATGTCATAATCAAACATTTATCTATAAAGTGAGGTTTACTGCATGGTCTGAATACCTTGCTTCAAAATTGGGGAACATTTTTTTCTATTAAAAAATCTAACGCCTACCTAGTTCACTGGTGAAACAATGAGGACTAATGGAATAGTCTTCATTAATTTAATCATGCAAATTGAATATTGACCGCACGAGGTATGTGGCGAATACAATTTTGGCAAACTTCATCACGCACTGGTGCAATGGTAGTAAGTTTGTATTTGGAAGGTTTTAAACCGTTTTGTGACCATGCTTTGCAGTAGGTGTCGTTTCCACTCCAAACATGAGATTTACGACCTTCTGCCAAACCAATAAGAAAATTCTGATCAAAAGGTTCTTCATTGGCTTTCCATTCAGCAAGGTTTATACGTCCGGCATGAAGGATGTTTTGAAGTAGTGCTCTTGCGCGTTGCATCGTCAATGTTTCAGTCGTATAAGACCAAGATTGAGCTTTTTGATCTTTTGGCACGTAGTACAAGCCCATTCGATTCTGATGTAGGAAAATCTTTATTTCACCGTCATAAACAGCACGAATTTCCTTTGGTTGATTCTTATGTTGATTCCCTGGAACCCGATGTGTCGAATTTTGATGGTTGCTTAGAATATCACCTAAATGCTCATAACAAAGTTGAAACCCACGCCATTGTCGCTGCATTACTTCATCATTAAACTGAGTAGGTGTAACCAATTCAAAGCGTTTGGGGCTAAAAACATTGGGGTATTCGTTTTTCATAGCCAATATAAAAAATTTAATGAGTTCTTCATTTCTCATTTGTTATTTCCTGTATCAAGCAGGGCGTAATGCACCTGAAAAAAATGGCTCTGTGGAGCCATAAAATTGTTAAGATTTTTGGTATTCAGCAAGCATTTCTCTTACACGCATGATCTCAGTGTCAGCGTGTGCAATACCACCTGTATTCATGTTGAGGTACAGGTTAAGTATGTCCTGAGTATTATCATATTCAAATACATTAATAGTGAAAGTTTTACGACCTAGATCAAACTGAGTCCAACGCAGATCGTCAGCACCGATCTGGTTATCAAACACTTTGAATTTGCCTTGTACAAAGTTCTCAATCGCTGTGAAGCGTTGTAAACCGTCAACACAGATCAATTTCTGATATTTGGTTGGAATATCAGTCTCACGGCGTTTAACCGGGCTATAGAAGTACGGCATGTTGAAAGTCAGGTTGAAAGCTGAACGTGGCAATAGGTTGCGCAGCATACATTCTACGAAGTAAATTTGTTTTTCCTCAGACCACACTACGCCACGCTGAAAGTCTGGAATCATATCAAGTTCAGATTCATCTTTTAGCAGAGCTACAATCAGCTCACGTACATTGCGCATAGAGAAATCGCAAGTATAGCCAGGACGATCTAGTGGTTTGATAATCGAATTTACGCGCTCGCGGTTCGCTTCACGAGCCAATTCTTCTTCTTTTGAAATTTGTACTTTAGCCATTTTTCCCTCGTCCGATTAATCAGGTCGGCTCCTGAATCTATGCAATATTTAGAGTTTAGTTTTACACTAAACTATTTAGTAGTTTCCCATAAAACATGGCATAAGTCAATGTTGATCTAAGTTAAACATATTGTGTATAAGGATGTAGTGTAATAGTCAACTATATGATTTATAAATATTTTACAGGAAAACGATAATTTTCAGCCCTTATCCTGATTAAGTAATCAGCTCAATGACATTAAATGATGGAACCCAATCACCGGTAGGCAACTCTATAGATTCGGCAATCCATTCTGGGTTGATCATTGGTTCCCCAAGCGCAATACAGTCAACTTTATGCAAAGGGAGTATAAATCCAGGGAAGCTTCCTGGATGACGTAAGGCACTAATCATCAGTTGATTAAGCTGCTTCTTGTTTCCTACTAATGAATCGACTGCTATGGCGCAATACGAACATTCTTTGGTAAATTCATTCATGTAATCAAGAGAAGCAAGGGTAGTGGTTGAGCGTTCTTCATCATTAGTCAGCGCATGACCAAATACCTCACCAATAAAACCACAATGTCCTAAACCATATCCAAGCTGTTCCAAGTAGAGTTTGTATTCTTCAATATTGCTGAATGGCTCTGTACGATCGGTCAGTAGTGGAACAGACAATGATTCGCGCAATTCACCGTGTATATCTTGAGGTTCAATGAACTTTAAGAAAAACGCAAAGAGGTGAGCATTGGCAACGGCGACCCCATGAGCTGAGTTTTCATAGATTACTGCCACTGTATGACTATTGGATTCGTACAGGCGATCTGTGGGTTCAGAATCATATTCAAAGTTTGCTAAACACATATTAAATAATACGGCAACTTCATTTTTTGAAGTCGGTGCTACGATTAGCTGAGAAGCTAAAGATTGAGTATTCATAATTTTTACCTATACATAAGCCTTTAATCCGGTGGCTCTGCCGGGGTGAGCTATTTGCCCTGTGTGAATGAATTATATGCTTAAAACATGGCATAGATCAATATAAATACAGCCTATATATTTTCTTGCAGCAACAAAAAAAAGCCTTTCCGCGAGAACAGAAAGGCTTTCTTCTGAATAGTAGTAATGCTTAATGTGTGTTGAACACTAATACATATAAAGGGTGGAGCATTTATATCAAAGGGAATATTTAGCTTCAATAGCCGTTGATATAAAAACAAAATACAAACGGTTGTTTGTTTATATACTGCTCAATTATTGGGTATTTTTTAATCATAGGTACTTAATCAACACTTCATACTCAAATTCTGGAATTTCTACGTGATGATCGTAATACATGATTTCCTCATGTGAAATCCAGAAGGATTTTAACGGCTCCTTGATATCTGAATAGTCGCCCATGTCACGGTCAGCATATTTTTCACCATCCCAATAGTTGAACAAGTCAAACATATTCTCGTCAATTTCAATCAAGCCTTGCTCAATATTGCCATGCTCAATTTTAAAAGCTTTCAATGCGGAAGTTGCGGTATCACCATTACGGCGTTGGTAAGTTACAAGAACAAAGATTGGTTGAACTGGTGCAGTTGCATTTGATGTAGTCATGGTTTATTTCCTCTGAGTATTTCGTTTAATCAGGTCGCTTCCTGTGGTGGCTAAATGCCGGTTAATTGGATTTTAAATCTGATCTGTTACCACGGTAAAATACGATATAAAGAGCCATCAGCTTTAGGCATAGACTTGATGCAATACTCCTGATCTTGCATCAATTTGAATAGTCATATTGTTTTTCCTAAGTATAAGCCTTTAATGCAGTGGCTTTTCTGCGTGAGCTTGCTGCTCTGTATATACAGGATTATTATTCAAAAAATGGCATAAGTCAATAAAATATCGGGCAATATCTAGGTTGCATCTAGCATGAAATTATTCGGATTCAAACTTTCTTTTTTTAAGCTTATAGGTGACACCCGCCTTAATTTTATGGGCTAATTGGGGATTGCGACCGGTGAGCTTCTTGATCTCCACAGGGGGCTTATTTGGCTCCTTACTCATTATGGTGTCATTTGCTACATACATCACTGTACCTTTGCGAGCTGCTGCAATTCCCGCTTGTTGGAGCACACGACCCGCCATCAATGCTATTTCTTTTTCTTCATCCTGCATGGTTGAAACCTCTAAATTTGGATGCCAGGACTGTCATTCTAGCACTAAAAAATCAACACATTTTTTTCTACTAAAAATCTAACGTCTACTTCTTTACCGGGCATAAAAAAGCCCCGAAAACCGGAGCTTTTGCATCATTTCAGGATTCGATGACCTGCTTCCACTTCATCTGGTCGAGCTTTGCGAAAATCATCCCATGAAAACAAAGAACCTTCACCGCCATGAGGTAGCTTGTACCAGATTTGGAGAAAGGGTTTCTCTGTCGATTCTTCAAACTCAAGAATTGCGTCGATTGCATCTGCATCGGTAAATACGAGTTTTTCACCCTTTTGGTACATAGAGTTCAATCCTTCACGCTGCATGAACTTGACGTTTAAAGTGCACTGGTTTTACTGGAACAGTATTCAAATCAAATAGTTCAATCAAGCGTTTACGGCGAGCCTTGTCCGTTACAGTTCTTTTGACGAAACCCAGTAAATTTGAGCGTGTGATTTTAGCCGAAATATAATCCCAATGGGTATCATTTCGATCAACCAGATCGCTTTCGGTAGTTCTTAATTGACTACGTTTTTTGTGCCAGTCGATATAGGCTTCACGATATAAACGTGCTTCATTGCTGCTATCTACATGAATGCAGTTGCTAATTACCTGATCTACAGTTGGATTCTTGATTGATTCATCTGGTGCAATAGAGTAAGTAACCATGCTTATTATATCCTCATGGAAATAAAAGTAATTCAAAGCTATTGTTGTAAATCAAATTAAATCAAATGCTTAAAATTTTATACATATTTTTTTATTTTAAAAATCTTAACGCCTACCTGGTTCCCAGGCATTAAAAAGCCCCGCAGTAGCAGGGCGGTGAATCAGACTGACATTTTCAATATTGAGCACTGTTGAATGATGTTCATAGGTACAAAATCTTGAACTGCATTCATTTTGAATTGCATGGTCAACAATTCAGGAGCGACTAGATAAGAGCCATTGAAATTAGGAGCATCAATCACACTCTCAAAATTAGCTTGTTCTTCAACAGTCGAATGGTCACGATATGCAGCGATCTGATCTGCCGTTAAGTATTCAGTAGGGGGTACATTCCAATAGAAACCTATGTCTGCGCCGTGGTTATAAAATTCGTCGATATATTCTGGAACAGAACTGGCATGCGCGAAAATATATGGGACAGTGGTACGCTTGGTCTTAAAGGCATGATAAGACGCATATTCCTCGGACCCACCGATATACATAAACATCATCTGGGAAAGGAATTTCTGAAAAGTCTGCTGATCAGTGATGGTTTGTTCTGGATTCAAGGAATCATAGCCAAAATGCTGCATAGCTTGAACAGACTGCTTCGGCATGACTTGGCGCAATAGGTGATTAAATAACACCGCATTTGCCTTCTGTACGCCTTCTGGGGTGTTTTCAAAGATCACCATGTACGTTTCAGTACGAGACTTCTCAAAACTGCGGTCTAAAGGGAATTTGCCGTTCTTAGTTTTGAAAAAATCAATATCAACCTGACATGCAATTTCATTCTGAACATTTGAGGTTGAGCTGCATGGAATTATTCTCATTGTGCATCCTTCCGAATCAGCCTTTAATACGGTGGCTTTCCGTGGTGGCAATATGCCTTGTATATACATAATTATATTCGCAAAACATGGCATAAGTCAATGAAAGCCAAACACTTAAATTTGGAAGCATTTTTTTATACCTAAAAAATCTAACGCTTACTTGGTTCCCAGGCATTAAAAAACCTGCATTTAGCAGGGTAAAGGGTTAAGCAGCTTGTAGTATGGTCAAAGGCTCTGTCAAAGGTGGTTTATATACCAGAAAATTGATCTGGCAAGGGGTAGCTCAAACATGAGCTTAACTGTAAAGTATTCTAAATAGTTAAAAATCCACAGGAAACCAGACATTTTTACCGGGCAGTGTTTATTACACTTTTGCGGTATATGTTGAGAATTATAATACTCATTATTGGCTAAATTAAATTTAATCACATCACTAAATTTTTCTTGTGTACATCATTATCAAAAAAACATAAAACATGGCATTAGTCATTTGATTTTAATTGTGTTATATAGTGGTTTATTAGTGGGATTGCGGAAACTGAAAGTTAAATTGATATGCCTTTATCAAATCTGAAAGCCAATAGAATTAATATGTCGGAACCCGATATACTATCTGTGCGTCTATCCAGAATGTCGCTGATGAAGCCTAGTGAGTGTTTATATGACAGCCATTTAATTGTCGAAGCTGCCGGGCTGTTTAATGGGTATTTTTTTGAATGCCTGATCTCTAAACAGGATAATAAAGCACTAGAATTGAAATGTTATCCTGAGAGAATTTTTAACGCTCAAGAAGCAAGACATATTGCTAATGGGGTTTATAAACAAGTTCTATCTAAATTGAAGGCCGATAAGGTAGTAGACCGCACGTTAATCGACTGGATGGACTACGGCACAAAAAAATACCAAGAATTAGAAAGCTTGTACCGCAGCATTAGAGGCGGGGTTGAATATACGCCGTGCTTTACCGAACTCAAGGTCAATATCTATTACAAAGAAGATATCAGTAAGCCTGAAATCATTTGCTATGGGCGGTTTAGGCTAGACCGACAAAACTTCATGTTCATCTATGGCATGGATATTGATAAAAAAGAGCATTATCTCTTTCATGGTGGCGATCTGGGTAAAGCACAACAGGAAACTGTTAAGGCTTATATCGCCAGACATATTGAATGTGTACAACATGCCGATTATTCGGACTTTACAGACAGTGTGTATGAGAAAGGCGAGAACTACACTAAATGCTTTACTGATCTGTACATGGAAAAAATATTCAGTAATTTACCGCATAAAGTGATCTTGAATGTTCCCTTTATTGAAAAAGATGAAGCCAAAGGTTTAGGTGCAAAATGGGATACAGCAATCAAGAAATGGACCATAGAAGATACTCACCCTAACTTTGCCCTTTTTTCAAAGTGGATTGATAACAAGCAAGACGAATCGGGTGAAGGACCAGATGATATAAGTGCTTTCACTCGCAATCTGGATATACCGATTACGCCACAGTATGTACAGCTCAACGTCAGCATCCCGGAAAAGGAAGATGCAAAGAAAATAGGGGCGTTCTACAGCAAAGAACATGGTTGGCGAGTGAATACACGCACTACCTCCTTGTCAAAGTATAAACACTGGCTACCTAAAAATAATCCACGTATAGATTTGGATATACCACTTACTCTAACCTATGAAATCCAGAAGCAGTATGACCTTATCTGGGACCCAAAAACCCGAAAATGCTACTGCTATGGGTCACACCCTAAACTCAACTCCATTAAAGAATTTATCGTAGAGAATGAAAATACACTCCGTTTGAATGTGTCATATCACGAAGAAGTAGCAGTAAGTGAATTAGGAGCATTTAAGAACCGGCATGGAACATGGTTATTTTATACGACAGCAAATAGCGATCTGGAAGCAATTTCGTACTGGCTCCCGGAGAATAATCAGCGAGTTTTCCTTGAAGGGTTCTACAGCCCTAAAACCGTCAACCGTTTAGGAATTATGTTTGACCGGGATAGAGAAAAATTCTTTGTCTATATGAGCCATCATCTAAGCAAGGATGAACTGGAAAAATTTGCACAGCCAAAACCAGTTAAACAGATGCCACCACCTAAAGAGCCAAAAAAAGCTACACCAAAACCAGTTAAGAAAGCTGTATCGGTCCAAGTGAAAACGGAAGCTGTATTTGAACCGCTAGATGAACCAAAAGTTGTATCAAACCCGGCTCCAACTGCATCAGTCTTTGCACAAAGAGAAGCGGTCACAAAGAATGATTTTAATAGTGCAGATATTCACCCAGATCACCTATTGAACTATTACTATAGGGAAGAAAAAAGGCTTCTGGAATTGGGTGCATATTACAGTGAGAAGGAAAAACGGTTATATATCCCTTCTGATCACCCAAACCCGCACGTATTTGATCATTGGTTGCCGGTGAATAATCCGAAGGTGTACCTAAATATGCCTAAAGGGAGCCACGAGATCGTAGAGAAATATAAAATTTCATGGGATGAAGAAGAAAAGAAGTTCTGGGTATATAAATCACATCCAAAATTTAAGGCTTTGAAAGTATTTACCCGGTAAAAAAAGCCCTCATTCATTTGAGGGCTTTTTTATTCAAGGCTTAGGCGTTATCAACTGTCCATTCTTCACCATCCCATTCCTGTTGATATTCTTGGGCGACTGTGGCTAGACCACATTGAAGGCTGACAATCAAATCGAAGCATTGTTGGGTCAGCTTTCGTCTTTTGAAACCGTGTCGAACATTGCTCAAGACGACTGCCATAAATGAGCTACCATTGATGCCAGAAAAGATATCGCGCTGTTCTTCTACCATACGGTTGATCTCATTGAGTAAGAACAATTGGTAGAAGTTAAAGTCTGGTTCTTGTTCCTGATCTTCAAACGCATAAAACACCAATTCATCACTTGAAGTTAGTTCAAAAATCTTGAACTGGCGAATATACGCATCCATCAATTCATAGGTATTAACCAGATTAAAATGCACTTCATCAAGCAAAGTGCTATTTAGGTTTATATCGTTGAGGTCATGTGCGAACTCGTGCATTTCAGCCCATTTAGGACAGTTTTTAACATCCGATTGAGCAATCACTTTAGCCATGTGATTGTCGTAATCACTAGACCGATTGTATGGTTTAATTTTAAGCTCTGCGAACTGATCTGGTGTGTAACCTAATACCGCAGATAAAACAGCTCCAATACGCATTTTAGGGAAAGATTCAATTGCGTTGCTTGCAGGGCGTTTAGGAGTAACCGATTCTTTGAACATCATGTTTATTTATCCTGAATTATTAAAATTTGAAAAGGAGAAGGGGGCGAACCCCCGGTGATTAAATTAGAGAGGTGATCATCCAAGCGGCACTATGGCTATAGTCAATCGGCTTGCTGTCTGGTTTGCTTGTAAAGATATTCTGGAAGCTCAAAATACCCATGCTGCGGAAGTAGCCCAGATGACTGTTAAAGGTCAGTGCATTTTCACCACGTTCTGTAACTTTGATACTTTGCTGATCTGCGCTAACTTCGTAGTAATCTTTAAGGTATGGGTGACGGCTGATATATTGATTGAACAGCTCGACAGCTTTAGGTTGGTTTTCCATAACCATATTCACCCATGCAGCAGATATGTTTGTGGTGCTGAAAAGAACACCGCGAGAAACCTCAGATTTGAAATCGTTAATTGAATCAACCAGAACACCTTTAGTTTTTTTAGCATTAGTTGAAACAAGAACAACGGTGGTTAAAGTAGGCATTTTATAATCCTGTATCTAAGCCATTAATGCAGTAGCTTTTCTGCTTGGAATGAAGTATTCCGAATACAATTATTATTACCTAAAACATGGCATAAGTCAATGTAAGGCGGTGGTTTAAAAAATTAATTTGCATGTTTTTTTATTAAAAAAATCTTAACGCCTACCGTTTTTCATGGGCTAAAGGTAAAAAAATAGGGAGCTGCTTGCCCCCATTGTTGTGTGGTGTGAATGGTGTCTGTACGCTCTGCCATTGTGCCTAAGTGATCGTATAGGCATTTGCTAATTGGGTGGCGTTCATCCTCCACAAGAGCGAAATAGCGAGCTTTATCCTTCGCATTCACCTGACGCAATACTTCGATCATGCCAATGGCACTGAAACAATATGCCAAAAAAGGGTGCTGATCTAGCACCCTTATTCCCAAGTCAATGATCAGGGAGTAAAGAACAGTTCTTCTATCGCTCTTTGTGCTATAGCCCCGCTAAAACCGTGATAGGCGATCTCAGTTTCTTTGCGGTCATAGAACTTCAATAAATACTGCTTTGCGTTAGGGTGATACAGTTTGGTCTTGATTGAGGAATAGAACAAATCAAATGGGTTTTGCTCTTTATATAAGTGCTCCAATTGCAGCTTGAACTCAGATAGGTCCACTTGACCCTCAATATGCTGCTGATAAATCTCGTAAGCATGCCCCATAGCCAGTACAAGCTCTTGCTTAATATTGGAAACAAGGTTTGCCTGACGTTCAAGATCAAACTCTTTGTCTAGCCATCCATTGTCATCCAGATTTTGAAGATGCTGAATCAAATGGGCTACAAACAAGAAATCAAAATTGATTACGGCATTGATCTGGTCATAAGCCTGAGTAACAGGGCGAGTGTTATTCACAACTTCATTGGCTCTGACAAACAGGTTAAGGTGTGCAGAACGACTGCTTGAGAATAAGTTGCCTGTTAATTTCAGGAGGTCTTTATGGGTACTGGTGGAAACCTTAGACATAGCCTGGTAAAAAGCTGCGCCGGACCGCTCAGTGAAAGGCTTGCGGTATTTAGCTTGCAAGAAGCCTAATAAAAAGTTTTCTAAAGCTTCACGGTTTAGGTGGTTTTCAACAGCGTACTGTCCTAATGAGAATGGTTTAGTAGCTTGAATTTCTGCGATTGCATTCATTGTTATAAATCCTGTTCTAAGTCTTTAATTAGGTGACTTTACCTGGCGAGCGATCTGCTCTATATGGTAGGAATTATAACCTTAAAACATGGCATAAGTCAATGTGGGGTTCGGGATTTTGAGTGTATTTCTTATAGTAAAGCATTTATATTGCACCTGAACTTGGAAATCAGGGTGTTAGTGGAATAAGAAGGAGGCCAAAGCGATACCGGTAAATATAGTGTTTAACGCTAATAGGGATGAATACAGACGATTATTAGACTTGAATTGCTTGACCTTGACCTGTGATGAAGCTTGATTTGTATAGGTCATCATATAGGTTCTAGTCACCACAACCATTGAAACCATACAGCCGATCAACCACAACAAGCACATACCACTCATTAGAACAGCATCAGCACCTATCTTGTCAATACTGATGGAATGTACCGTGAAAGTAGTTGCGTGAACACCTATGCAAAGCAGTAGATAGAAATTCAGCAGCAAGCATTTCATTAGATACTACCCAACGAATTTTGAAGGTTTTGAGCCGTTAGCATATCGCCGTGATCTATAACTTTAAGGTGTTTAGTAGCAGGGGGTTGAACTGTCTTGGTTGTGCGCTTTAAACCGATAAAGTTATCAGCTTGTTTGAGCCATACTTTTTCGTCCAGACGTTTTTTCTGAATTTGCTGTTTCAGGTAGGTATTTGAATTAACTGATTGAACCGGTTGTTTGATTTGCTTTACGGACGGCGTGGTAGCGTGGGAAGCCACTGCTAATAAACTTAGACAAATGCCAAAAAGTATTTTTTTCATTTACTGACCCTGTATTAATTATCTAATGTGCGATAAACAATCTGCTGTTACACAATGTATAAACAAAGTTTGCATAGGTCAATTGCCAACCACCCCCATGTTTTACTAATAAACCATTTTAAAACAAAAAGATAAGTCTGTTTATGTGAAACAAACAAATGATTGTTTGTTGTTTTTTTAATCAGATATAAAATTTACACAATGTTACAAGACAAAAAAAGCACCCAAATGGATGCTTTTAAATTAATCAGGTATTTAATCGCAGGATGATGACCCTGAATCGCTATTTGACCCCCAATAACCAGAATTGGAACTTGAGCTACTTGATTTCACAGGAGGGTGATTACACACCGGAGAACTTTTATGGTCGTGGTGATCGTCCATTAATTGAGAAAGAATCACCGCATCTGTGAAAGCATTATTATTACTATTGCTTACTGTAGTGTTGGAAGAAGCGGTAGGTGGAACGTGTGATCTGGTTGCATTTGATTTGGGCGGTCGAGCTGCTGGCTTTTGTTGTTCTTGTTCTCGCTGTTTCTTATTGCGTCGTTCTTCGGCAAATTCAGTAATATCCTTTGAAGATAGGACATACCAACCCGCAAGAACGATCACTATCAGGGCTAACCCTAAAGCCAATGAGTGTGAATCTATCATCTAATCATCCTCAATCCATACCATGAAATACGGTGGTATCCGTTTTGGTTAATAAAAAAGCCATTCCCAATATTGAATTGAAAATGGCATAAGTTAAATAGAATTTACAGGGTGGTTAGATCGTCATTATCCTCGTAACCTTCATCTTCACCAGTATATTCAGCATAGGTCATGCCGAATATCTGTAAGCATGTATCGTTGATATCATCTTGGTCAATGTCGATCATTAGAAAATCATCTACGCTATCTGTTTCTGGGTTAAATCCATCTTCAAATTCGTATTTAGCGATACAGGTATATTGATTGCCTGGCTCAAATGAAAATAATTCAGCTTCAATCTTGTATTGGCGCACCAGTGCTTCAATCGCTGCATGTGGGGCTTTCCAGTGAGTATTGAATACAACGGTGGTAAAGCCATCTTCTCGCTCGTCCTGGCGAACTTCGGTATCATAAGGACGGCAACGAACACCCCAATAAAATTCAGCAGAACCGCCCTCTGGAATAGGAGCAATACGAGCAAAATCCAAGTATGGTTTTTCGTAATCAAATTCAGGCTGAGTGAACAAGTGAGCAATCTTTTTGAATGCTTCGTTTGAAAGAATAAGTTGGTTGGTGCAGATATTAGCCATGTTTATTTTCCCTTTGAGTATTAACCTTTAATCAGGTGGTTATCCTGTCGAGCTATTTTGCTCTGGTGTGAAAAAATAATATCAATAAAACATGGCATAAGTCAATATAAAATGACATAATCTCCACATCGACAAATAATACATATTTAAGTAAGCAGGATAATAAAATGATGAACTTGATCGAAAAGATTAAAACAGCATAAACTAAAAAAGAGCGTGTTGAATTGCTCAAGACTGTTATTAAAAAACGTGAAGAACCTCGTCACCCGGTAGATATTGAAGCCGATATGCTGATGGAACGCATTAAAAAATGGGGTGAACGCTATAATGGTTATGAGCTAAACCCTGAGTTTCAACGTGGTCATGTTTGGACCAAGCTAGATCAACAGAAATATATTGAAGCCCTAATGCGTGGTGTTTTGCCCCGCCAGGCTAAAACCATTACTTTGAATATTTGTGGTTGGCTTTGCAACGCCTTACTGCAATCGAAGCATTTAAAAATAAAGAAATCACGATTTTCGGTGGTATTGATATTGATGATTTGGCAGATACAAGTTTTGCCCTAGATAATCATAACATCCATGTTGCAATTTATGATTACCAGAATTATAAAGACGTACTCGATCTATATATTGATATGAATGACACTGGCGTTGCTCATACCCAAGAAGAGATTGAACGTGTTAAACTAATTCGACAAAAGGTAGCTGAGTAATCAGCTCCTTTTAAAAATCGCTTGAGCAGTTAGCCAAGCAAAGAGCCACAGGCTTAAATAGAACATAATAAGGGTGTAGGTATATGAGTATTCATATATTGATTGGATATGTCGCCAATACACTTCGACATATTAATACTTTGGGTTTTTCCAGAATAAACCTGAATCTCAATTATTCTGTGCACAATGGAAAAAATATAGTTAGTGATCTGGTAATTGATTGTTTGGCGAATGATTTACCTGACGACTTTCATCCCGCAAAATATTTATCTGTATGTTATTTACCGTACTACCAAATTAATCACTCCAAAAATATAATCTCAATTATCCCTCGTAAAACAATTTCTTTTATTAATGTCAAACAGGAGGTTATTCATAACCTCAAACTAAGACTGTTTGATATTAGTACCCCAATTTTTATTAATGATATTCAATTAAATGCTGATTTAAAAGACATTAACTGGACTTTCCAGGATAAAAATGCCTATTACCTGGTAAACAGCGTATTCGATCAGTGTTCGCAACCAGTGGCAGATAAACGTCAGCATTACATCAAAGAATTGGATTTACACCTGAGTAACCTTGTGATCTGCAACGGCGTTAATCGCTCGGATATTCTGGATATCACGATATATGGCTTTAGCGGTATCGTTGTTCCAAAGTTCCCGCTTCCTGTAAACAAAGATAATCTGATCGACAAGAAGACAAGTCCTCGATGGCAGCACATACATAGCAAACTTTGTAGCGCATTGCTGAAACGTATTAACTCATGGCAACGTGGAACGAATCATCCAATTCTAAGCCGTATTAACCGCACCATTCTCTTTAATGAACTCACTCCACTGCAATTAACTTCATATCAACTGCTTGCAGTTATGGATGCGCCGTTATTTACAACCGCCAATGGCACAAAGCTGAATATGCTTAATCTGTTAAAGCCATATAGAGTTCATTTTCATCTGGATAAAACCAAATGGAGTAAGCGCAAAAAAAACGATATTAATTACCAAATCAATTGTGCTGAGTTCTTTGGCAATCTTTCTTCAAATAAAAACCGCCATTTTGTACGTCTGCTTAATTTACCGCAGCACCAGGTCGCAATATTCCTGGAACTAATCGAAAAATACTTTAATACGATTTCCGGCTGCTACAAGTACAAAATCGCATTTTCAAAAGAAACCCAAAAACACCTTGAGCAACAGCGAATCGCATTCCAAAGAAACATGCAGCTTTCAAGCCGTGTGCAATGGGTGTTCCATTTTGACAATACCGAAGTGATTTATGAGTTTGGCTTTAATGGTTTAAGTAAAGCCAAATCAGTAGACCTTGCTGCATAAAGGGGAAGTGTGATGGTAACTAAAGCACCAACCATAATTGAATTTGAAAAACTAAATGTCTTTGTGGACCGTAAGCAAAACATTGTTGCTTACGTCTATGGCTATGTGAATAAACTCCCATTCGAGGGGGTGGCTTATTTTGAGAATGAGCTTTACAACACCATTGACCTGTTCAGCGTATCCAAGTTGAAATCAGCCGATAATCGAATGATCAAGATGAAGCTTAAACGTGCAGTCATGGTTATGGAGAGCCAGGATAAGGATTCAATGACCAGAATTGATGAAACAGCCATTATGTACCATAGCAAGCTGTATAAAGAGCTTGATGCGAAGCACAATGGTCATCCAATAGCATTGAATGTGCCGGAAAGGGATAGCTCTCTGGTACAGGAGCTTGGTGGTATCTGGAATCCAGTTATTAAGCGATGGGTAGTTCTAAGTAAAAACCCAAACATCAAAAAGTTTAACCAGTGGGCGGTAGGAGCTGTTTATTAATTTAAACAGCCATGCTTTTCATAAATTGTGGCCTAAGCAATTCATCCTCTTTCAGAATGAAATTGGTCCAGTTGTATTCAGTAATCGTTAAATAATGCGATACGCCGTCAATATCAATCGTAATGCAGCAATCTAAGAGCTGCTTTAACGTCACCTGTTCTCTAATGACACAGAACGCATGATCGGTTAATAGAACGATTGTACGTGGGTCATCCGTTGAAAACTCACTGCGAGCCTTACGGAAAGCTTCTCTTAACGACATAATGATGTGACCCAAGAAATTTACTTCAACAGATTTGATTTCTTCGGGGCGAGAGTGATCTACAGGTTCAATCGCAAAACTTACACGTAATCTGGATTTTTTGGATATTTTATCCATGTCTGTATAGCGCATATTCAGTACCAAAAATCAGGTGGCAGCCTGTAACACTTACAATATATACCTCAACGACTTGTAAATTGAAGAAATAAATTCAGGTGGTGTCATTTTGACACCATTAAACCTTTATAAAACAAAGATATAAAATAATAATTGAGATTATGATTTACTGTACGGAAAGTAGTGAGGATAGGGCTATGAGCCGTAAAGAAATCAAAAGAGTGCCAATTCGGGTATCGAAAGAAATATACGAGAAACTTAACTAGGCAGCCGATCTGTCTGGTGTGCCATTAAATAGTTTTTTGATTATGACCATGAACCGCCGTTGTGATGAAATACTGCGACAGCACTTCAACAGCCTGTTTGATCAGCCATATAACGCTGTAGAAAGCGTCTGGCATGTGAAAGACTTTGGTACAGCTAAATGGCTTATTGACCAGATCAATACGCCGTCCAAGCCAAATGAGAACCTGAAAAGGGCATATCAGAAATATCAGGCATTAAGGGATGGTTAGGCTCTACAGATAGAGCCGTAACCCACTAGGGGGATACGGCTTATAGCTTACGGAAGCTAAAGAAGAAGCCGTAAGCAGCGAAAGCAAAGACAAAGAAGTGATTGAAGTAATCACCAACCACTACATCCACATGGCATAAGTCAACTTATTTTTAATTTTTGAATATGCCTGATTTTTTCCTAGTGAAAAACTAACGCTTACTTATATTTCACCGGAGAAAAAAGACCGGCATCTAGCCGATCTGTTTTTATTTACCATCACTTGTTAGTTGTGGTGGTTTTCTTAACTGGTTGAGCCTGTGCCTTTTTAGGCTCTTTGTAGTAGTGCAAATAGCCTGGTTCGTAGCTGTAGCTTGTAACAGCAGCATCACAGTCGAGTTCGTCCAATTCTTCTATATCGTAGATTTCAGACATACCGTGATTTTTCTGCATATATGCAGCAGCTTGTTTATCTGTCAGTTTCTTTTTAGAAACCAATAATTCTTCTTTCCATTCCCCAAGCAAGCCTTGAGAATTAAAGGCATAGCAAATCTCACCAGGAGCTTTTGATTTTGGAGTTTGAGCATTTGTTGTTGTAAGACCGACTAAACCTAATCCCAGAATCACCGCAACACTTTTCATTAACTTCTTCATTTTTAAATTCCGACTAACGAGTGATTATTAATTGTATAGGTTATTATATGCTAAAAAAATGGCATAAGATAATGATAACTATGGCTTTTGGTCGTATGTTTTACATAAAAAACACAAGCAAATGTGACTTAATCCACGCATTACTTATAAATCACAGGAGGAAACAGCATTTTTGAAGCGAAGAATTTACTAATTATGAATGGATTATGAATAAAAAGAGGTATCCAAAAATGCCCTAAAGTGATCTGCCACTCTTATGCAGCCAAACTGGTATTCTGATACTTCTTATAAGCCGTTTTAACGAAGCTACGAGCTATTTCAAGTAGATATAAGCTGTTGCTTGTAGTGTCTACCAGAATTGAATCTGTAGCGTTATATTCAAAATACAAGCGTAATGAAACCCCATTACAATCTAGGACAACGATTGTTGCCTTGTGACCTGATCTAAGATGAAGTAGGGCATTTCCCCACTCATTTTCAATATAGGCATGGGTATATTCGCCATTGTTGGTTAATTCAAGTTTAAAACCATTTTCCTGTAGCTGCTCTAGGATATGAGCCACCACATTAGCTTCTAAAACAGTCGTATTACTTGGCTCAACTGATACTATTACGCCAAGTGCTTTTTTAATGTTGAATAACATATCCATAACCACATCCTCCAAGCCTTAAAACAGGGGCTTTACCTGTTAGGAATTTCATTCCTATACTGTTCATTTTATATTCAAAACATGGCATAAGTCAATATTTTTTGATTTTATATATATGATATTTATAGGAATAATAAATTATTTTTTATATTAAAAATGTAACGCCTACTGTTTTTCTAGGTTCTTTAAAAAAAGAAGCCCCGCATTTGCAGGGCTTTTCGGTTCTGGAAGGATTAGCCTTCTAGGAGTGGGATAAATCCATTCTGATTAGCAAATACTTTTAGCTTTTCTGCTGATTCTGCTTGGACCTCTTTTGCTCGTTCCATGAACAGCTCATAGGTGAAGGCTTTATTGTTCAGAGCATCAATTAGTTTCTGATCTGAAAGCTGAATCCAGTCCGTTAATTTAAGATCGGCGTTGGCAGCATTTTCATCCCCAGTTTCATACACGTAGCTATCGTATTTCTCAGCCCATTGGTAGATGCCATTTCCCCAGGCTTTTTCCAGATCAAAGCGTACTGTGAGGTAATACTGCAAGCCCTGGTGAACACGGCGAATTTGTGGGGTAACGAAATCATTGCGTAGAAATTCGCAAGGCAGAACATTTGCTTGATTACCATTTACCATAATAAATGCGATTTGACCCACTGTTTCGCTTAATGGAGTGCAGTTTAGATTGATAGCTTGATTCATTTTAGATACCCTTTTTTCTATGCCAAAAATACGGTGGCATTTCCGCTATAACAGTTTGTTATCTAAGTTTTTATTCTATCATTTTAAGGGTGGAATGTACAGTTTCAAATTAGAAATTAACCACCTAAAACATGGCATAAGGAAATAATAAAAACCTAAAATGAGGTGGTTGGCTCTTCGCTGTAGGTGCTTCTACCGTGGTTGAGATTTCTTTCAAATCTATCCAGTCTGTAACCTTCAAAATGGGTGCAACTGCTGACAGCCGTAACAATAACTCTGGTCAGGTAGGTATTAGTCTGAACTTTTAATTCACTCCGACTGGAAATCAAAAAGCCCTGCAATATGCGGAGCTTTTCCCGGTATTTGTTCTACCATCCTTAAACGGCGCGTCTAACAGATCACGTAACAAGTCTAAGTATTGTTGTTCAGCATAAACCATAACTGATTCCAATTTGGGAAAAATTATGCCTGGGAATCTTTGGCTTTTTCTTCAAGACGTTTTCCATGCTTTACGATATTGGCTTTGGCAATTTCAACCGCCTGATCTACAGCATGGTCCATATCTTTCGCAAAACGCCAAACCCAAGACGATGAACTCCAAGAATAACTGAATCCTTTAACTTCACCATTCACAAATTCAACCGAATTTATGGATTGAGCTGTTTCAATTTTTACCAGGTACGCAAAAGGATTATGCAGACATAGATCAATGGCAAACTCTTCGGCAAACTGCTTGATATTGCGTTTCTTGCAGCTCTTGTAGAGGTCTGCAAAGCCATTCCATTGATCATTTAATGCCTGTACTTCTTTTTTGGTTAAACCCTCAAGGAAATCTTCAATGAAGGTTTCAGTCTGGTGGTAGGCTTGAAGCGGGATATACAGAACATCAGGAATACGCGCAGCTTTAGTAGCCATTAAGTCAATTTTATCGGTCAGTTGCGGTAATTCGTGAGCAATACCCATATCTATTTTCCTATAGTTAAATTAAAACCCCTCTATGTTTCTACAGAAGGGCAAAGGTTGATTTTAAAGTTGTGCAGTTGCCTTAATCGTTTCAAGATACTGCGGGTTAGTTTTCTTACGGATGCTGTTGTAATGCGATTTGCTGACCACAACTTCAAATTCAAGTAGTCGTTGCTCCCAGATACTTTCGATCTGATCTACAGGGTCTAATTTGCAATGACGGTCGAAACTATCATAACGGTATTCTTTTAATGGGTCAGGCAGCTTGTTTACTGGCACATTCAACAAGAAAGCTAACTGTTCTGCTGAACCTACTCTGAACATGATGGTCTGGAATCGTTTTGAACCTGTTTCGTAGCAACGTAATACAGACGAGCCAGGGTCACGCTCGCTGATATGAGTGCGGAGCCATTGTGATTGTGGGTAGCTCTTAATCTTAGGGTCATATTGTTCTGACACCATCAAGGACCACGGTGTTTCTCTACCTAGATGATTTTGAACCTGAATAGACTGGTAGCCCATGATCGTTTCTAGGTTTTCTAGGTTGTCATAGAACTTCTTTTTCAGGTATTTGCGGATTTCAGGCAGCTTCTCACTCATGTACGATTTGGTGTGCATGTCTAGCATAGCTGCATAGTTCTTTCGTGCCACCCGGTAACGCAGTTCTTCCAACTGGTCCGGCGTACCAACCATCGTCAAATCAAACGCAAGAAGCTTTAATTCATCCGTATTATTAAACTCACCGTACTTATATTTAATCTTTTCGGTAAACGGCACGTATCGACCTGATTCATCAGGGCAGAACACCTGACCATTATGTTTAACCAGATTCAGCAAGCGTTGATCTACCAAGTGGGAGAATCGTTCTTCTAAGCGTGTATTGTAAGCACTGTAGCTCTGTTCGGGGAATAGTGCATGAAACACACTATGACGTAATTCATCCACCGTAATCAGCTTTTGACTTGATTTGTATTCGATGGCTTTATCAAAGATATGGTTTGTACCATGCGTGGTGATTGGCTCTGCATCCAGAAGATCAGTAGCGAAGCCATATTTCTTCACCAATAGCTCAAACATGAGCACCACATAGACCAGTGATTCTACCGGTAGCTCAGATATATCGCACAAGACGCTTGGAGTGGTCTGGTTGGCAAATGCTTCGGCTGTTTCAAAGTTATAAAGCTGAACGTCCATCTTGCCATATTCGGTCTTTAATAACTGATAGGGTAAGTAATATCCGGCATCCGTATTATTCTTATTGGAAGGGATAAAACGATCACTGATATGACGGCGCAGATAGTTATATTCCATCGTGTCCGATACAACCACGAGGTTTTCACCGTTCTTATAGACGAACCCAAATACGCGATCTACGAAGCAGAAATAAACACCATCTTCAAACTTATGCTGATGGGCTTGAAGTGAGTTGAAGTCACGCCATACATACACCGGCGAGAATAATTCGAGTTTACTGCCTTCGACAGCATTTTTCCCTTTATTGAATACCAGAACATCGAAGTCCTTAGAGCTTTTCAGGGTCTTTGTATATACATCAACTACCTTGCCGTGGTCATCCAGGAGATTACGCATATCCGGGGAAATACCCTGATCAGCCTTCTTAAAGTAATTCTCAATCAAACCAGATATATGCTGCATCTGTTCAACGATCTGGGATTGCTGAATCAGCTCTTTGACTTCTAGTAAATCTTGGCGAAATTTAAGGACTTTATCGAATTTATTATCAATGGCATTAATACGAATATGCGCTGCACTGCCAAACTGACCATACAGGTCTTTGACCATCACCATAGCTGTAATGCCTGAATCGTCGAATTGAAGCGTTTTTAACACATTTTCCAGACGATACTTAAAGCTCATTTCATACGTGTAAATGTAAGCGTCATGCTCTTCAAGCAAGGCTTGAAACTTGGCTACCGACTGGATGGCATATTCGGACATATTCATAATTTCTGAATCCTGTATTAACCCATAATCAGGGGGCTTCCTGGTGAGCTTAACTGCTCGATATAGTGGAGATTATAGCGGTAAAACATGGCATAAGTCAACATGATCTCTCTTAGAGAAGCCTCGACATTTTTTTACTAAAAAAATCTAATGCTTACCTCTTTGTATAGGCATTTTAACGGTTTTAGGGCATAATGCGCATCGTTACTACTGGTTAAGAGTACGCGAAAAAATGACAAGCGAATTATCGCAAGCAGCTTCTATTGAGCTACCTAAGAATAAGCTCAATCTTGAGCAAACCCACGAGAAAATTCTGGTTCATCAGAACTCAATTTTTTTGGGTCGAAAAATTATTATCGTCTGTCTTGCTTTGATGATTATTTCTGTGACATTAACATTGTGCGCCGTAGTTGAAAAACGTAATAAGACCAAGAAAAAGCAATCCCTGGAAAATCAGCCAGTTTATGTTGAGCATGCAATAAACCTAGCTGCCACCGGCAATGAGGATGCCCTGATCTGGTTGGGAATGTCAGGCAATGCAAGTAAAACGGAATTTCAGAAGATTAAAGCTCTGGCATACAACACAGATAATCCTCAAGTAATTGAAGCTCTACTTAAAACGGATGAAACCCTAAAAAAAGAGAATCCAGAATTTAAAGGATTAGATCACTCGGAAATCAAAGCTCTTAAAACTAAAGGCATGGAGCTTGGAAGTGTGAAACTGATCGAAGAGAAATATATTGAGGTCGCAAAATGATTAAGTTCCTCGAAACACCAATGCAGACCTATGAACACGAAGATAATGTACCTCAAGAGCTGCAAGATCAGTTAAAAAAAGCAGAATACAAATCGCGTGAGATCAAATTTGCCTACAAACTACTTTTAGTGGTGGCTATTCCCTGGATTTGGCTTTGTATCATGTCGTATTACATGATCGCCTTTATTGATCAATACGACTATGCGAAAGCAGAAAAAAAACGTCAGGCTGTTGCTGAGAAGGTTCGTAAAGATATGGTCAAGCTTGATCAGCAGGGGAATCGGTATGCAACTTTATACCTGGTAGAACATGGAAGTTTTGAACAACGCAGCACAGCCTTTAACGCTCTGAAAGACATACAGGACAAAGATGCGCAATACTTCAATCTCGTGTACAGCAGCAAGTATTCTGATGTGCCTGGCTACAATATTCTGGAAGATCATGAATACATCCGTAATCTTATGAAGTATGTATCAAGTGGATACTTTAAAGCAGTTAATGAACTTGTTGATCTGGAAACTAAACTCAGGGATAAGAAGAAGCCTACTGCAAAGGAAATCGAATCTTTAAAACTGATTGAACAGTTCAAACAATCATTAATATAAAAAAAGTGTGAGTTCTAAATAACGAAACTGGTAAATCTTGTTCATAAATTTTGTCGCATAGTTGAATGCAAATTATTGGGCTTGTCGCAACATTGAATAGTAAATTTGTCGCACAGTTCTTTGTAATATTGGAACTGACAAAAAGCCCTTTCAAAAGGGCTTTTTTATTGAAAGTTATTCCACCGGTTGACCTTCGCATCCTCTAAAATCAATTTGACTTGCTTGTATTCTTCCAACCGCGCCAGGTCTTTTTCTGTTACCTGGGGCAACCGGTCTAAGTTCATATTGTCAGCAACATCAGCTAATTTTACAGCTACCCCAATGCGGTTTGCTGCGGTGCGGTGAGCTGCTGAAACTCTGGATTCGCCCGGTCGCTTAGTCAGTGACAAGATCGCATCAACGACCGTCACTGGAAATCCCAACTTTAGCAATTCATCTGCTGTGGTGTCGGTATCTTCTATGAGGTCGTGCATCCACGCTGCCATTTTTTCCTCTGGGGTATTAACAGCATTCGCCACACGCTCAGGATGTTTAATATAAGGCTCGCCGGCTTTATCAAATTGTCCATAATGACGTTCGATAGCCAGTTGTTCAGCAAGTTTTGCGGTAGCCATAAAATCCTCAGACTGCATGTGTTATTGAAAGCCCTATTCGCTGTTTTAAATCAGCAAACATAGCTTTTAAAAATTGTGTTTTCTGGAAATCGCCTTTAAGAACCTGGTCATCAAACAGTTTGTTCAATTGGTGGGCAAACCAAAGATCATATTCAGCGTCAAATAATTCAGGAGCCACATAATTAGCATTCTCACGATACCAAAGCTGCTTAGTCTGTACACGCAGAAAGTCACTGCTTTTGGTCAAACCTAACAGTTTTAGCTTCTCAGGATTCTGAGAAAGGTTCGCGTAGAAGGACATAGCATCCTGGCTTGGCATAGCCACGGTGAAATCTAGCTTCCGGGTCATAAAGTCCATGAAGTTTTCACTGACAGAGCTGTGCAAGTTCACATCCATGAAGGATGCCAACTGGATAAACATAGTGCGATAATGAGCAAAATTCTTTTTCATCTGATAAACCTTATAGCCTTTAATCGGGTGGCATCCCGGTACGGTGAAAATACCTATTAATTATTAGTCATTATCTTATAGAACATGGCATAAGTCAATGCAATGCGTTATTATAAACCTCACAAGATATTGCAAGCCCTTTAGGTTGTATATGGAACAAGAACTACAGCGCAGAGTTGCACCTACACGCGACCACCGCGAAATCCCACCATTTAATGATATTAAACATGATCTGGAAATCCCGGAGGATGCGCGTTTTATTGGGTGGTATATCAATAACCCCCAAAACCCGCTCCATTTTGTCAGTAGGGATGTAACCACAAAAACTAAGTTTATGAAAAAGCTCATTAGTGTGAGTGTTGAGCAAGGTAAATGCTTCAAATTGGGTGAATACCAGAAAGCCTTAGATTTTGTAGATGCACTGCCGTTTGCAGCTCAGGTCACAGTGATCTTCGGGTATGTAAAAAAAAGTGATGAACTGCCGGCTGATACCATGAAACGTGCTTATATTGACCCAAACGCAACAGAGTATCTGGTTTTTAGTGCACTACCGCTTTATTACAATGGCAAACCACAGTTTTCAGAGGATGATAATGAGTAATCAAGCTGCTGATCAAGATAGTGTTCTTGCCAAAATAAAGAAGTGTTTAAATCTCAGTAAGTCAAGCAACGCAAATGAAGCTCAAGTGGCCTTGCGCCAGGCGCATGCTTTGATGAAAAAACATAACCTTTCCATGAATGATGTAGAGCTGAGTGAGATTGTCACTGCTCAGGTGAATGCTGACACCAAAACAAAAGTACCCGACTGGACGGCAGAATTAATCCGGGTCGTTGCCGTGCTGCTTGAATGTGAGGTGATGTTTAATCGCTTTATGGGTAGCAATAAGAAAATGATTATCAACTTTGTCGGTGCGAAGGAAAATACGGAAATTGCGGTTTACACCTTCACTGTGTTGTACCGTGCTTTAAAAAAGCAGCGCAAAGACTTTATTGCTGAACAGGCTGCTCAAAAACGCCTTTTACACGCAAATAAGGTGCGCATAGGGGATGCTTTCTGTCAGGGATGGGTCATTGCTGTAAGAGAAAAAATCAAGGACCTCATACAACAGGAAAAGACACCGGAAGAACAGGCTTTTGCTGATCGCGTTAAATCTTACGTCCACCAGAAAACAAAAAGTGCAACCATGACACCAAACTCACGAAATAAACAAGGTTTGACAAAATACGCTCAGGAAGGCTTTAGGGAAGGCAGAAATGTAGACCTTCATATCGGTGTTCATGGTAAAGGCAAACAACAAGCCTTATTAACCCAGGGAAGTTAAATGAATATTATTGATGGCTATATCGTGGATACCATGCGTCAATTCAGAAAATATAAATTCACAAAAACCGATGTAACTCAGACAATGGATAAGATTGTTGAAGAGTATCGGATTTCACATACTGTAAAAAATGGAAAGTTACCTGGTAATTCAGAGGCTCCATTCCAAGAATATCTGCAAAAGCTACCACTTAATGCCAAAGTGCCACGCGGTAAATATTTTAAGGATAAATCACCATTCAGACGACATACATTGTTGGAAGAAATGTGGAGAATTAATTAAGCATTTTTTCTACTGGAAAATCTAACGCTTATTTGGTTGCCAGAACCCACAGTTGAAAAATAAAAGCAGAAATAAAAAAGCCTTGTGATCGACAAGGCTTTTTTGTTGGGTGACGTTTATGCTGCTTGTTTCAGCTTACGCCCAAGTACCACAACTCGGATGTTTATAGTCTTTTTCAAAAGCATTTTTTATATTAAAAAATCTAACACCTGCCTTTTAACAAGCCAAATAAAAAATGGAAGCCTTTACCGACTTCCATCCAAATCCATCAATTATTCTTCTGGAAAGGTGTATAGGTTTGCAATCAGACCTGTTTCCAGGCGATCAAAGTATTCCTGGGTGATCTGTTCTGTATAAACGATTTCAGCTTCAAAATCATTGTTTGAAAAAGTTAAGCCAATCTGACGAGAAGAGACTAGATTGTAAATATGATCTGCACACCGGAAGTCAACATACCCTCTAGCGATTAAAAGAAAGAAATCTTCTGAATCCGTGTCCAAACCCTCAATTGGCGTATTTAATTGCTTTGCAATATCACGCAAATCAAAAACCAAACATTCATTAAATTGAAGGCCATCATCGTCCACTTGGAAAGTCACTTGCAAGAAAGGGAACTGATGTAATTCTTTGTCGATAATCATAGATGTTATCCTAAATCTAAAGCCTTTAATCAGGTGGCTCTACCTGTTGAGCGATCTGCTCTATATGTTGTAAATCATATCTTCAAAACATGGCATAAGTCAATGTATAATATGTGCCAATCGACCTGTGTGGCGAATTATATCTCAGGAAAATATTATGTTATTCTATCCCATTAGGCGGTTATTGAAATCAAAGCTGTAGCCAATGGTGAAGGTGCTAAGTCCGTATTCAAGCTATGGGATTATGTGCAAGCCAATAATCCTCATAAAGCTCAAACAGTCAGTATTAATTCAAATTAAAGAAGGAGAAATCAAGGCATTAATTAGGCTTAGTTTTCATCTTTTTTGCAATTGTGATTGAAGTTGATAAACCTAAAATCAGTTTTCATATAGAGCGATCTATATGGGTATCCATTAATAAACATGAAGAATGAACAATGTTGAAAGTTAAAAAACTTATATTAAGTACGGTTCTCGCAACTTTAGGATTAACAGGTGCTCACGCTGCCGCCCCAACTAAAGCTCAGATTTTACAATGGCTTGTAAACGCTCAACAATCAACAGCAGAGCCGAAAAAAGCCATCCAACTTGTAAAGACAGAAAAAATCACGCTTGTTAATGGAGAAGAAGCGTATATATCTGGGGTGGAATTTGAAAATGCTGCGCGTAATTTTTGGGGTGGTTATATTTTAACTCGTCCAGACGCTAAAAAAGCTCAAATCCTAGATGAATTTGGCGGTCAGTCTAACACCTTCAAAGTGCATAAAACTAACTATAAAGGGAAACTCCTGGATATTGTTGAATTAGAACAAAGCAGTTCAGGTGGTGGAGCAATCTCTGGGGCAAATAGTTTAGTTGTATTCAAAGGGGATAAGCTGCAAGTTCTGGCTTCTGGCGAAAATTCTGGAACCATGATGTACGACGACTGTAGAAAAGATAAATACATCGAAACGGAATTTAAAATCAAACCTAATAGCCAGACAATCACTAAAATCACAACTACATCGAATGGTTGTGAGGAAGTGAAAAAGCAAAACAAGAAAGTTAAAACTGAATTAATTCCAATTGCAGTCAAGTGATCTTGATTGAAACAAAAAGCCCAGATAGATAGTCTGGGCTTTTTTGCATTTAACTAGATATAAAAAAAAACCGCAGATCAGTTAGAAATCTTGCGGGTATAAAAAGGTGCATCACTAACTCTCTCCACTGAAATTAGCAATGCTTACGGCACAAAATTTAATGGAAATATCCATCTTTTCCAAGTGCAAAAAACTATATATTTCGGCATTTAAAAAAAGAAAAAACCAGAAATCCTTTTATTATGATTTTCTGGAAGTGCATATATATTTAAAAGTGTTAAGTTTTTTAATTAAGTGTCTGAAAATAAAAAAGATACCGATAAATCGGTATCATTACAAATGAGAATCATTATCGTTTAGAATGGGATGTCATCACTTAAATCCACCGGAGCCGGTTGTGGCGGGGCATTGCGACCTTTATTGCCATTTTCACTGCCACCGTAACCACCGCCAAAGTTCTGATTACCATAACCGCCACCAAAGCCACCGCCTTGACCGCCATTGTTGCCGTAACCACCGCCAAAGTTCTGACCTTGACCACCGTTACCGCCATTGTTGTTATTGTTGCCACTATTCCCGCTATCAAGCATTTGCATTTGCTCACCACGGATTTCGGTTGTGTAACGCTCCTGACCATTCTGATCAGTCCACTGGCGGGTACGCAGAGAACCCTCAATGTAGACTTTGGAACCTTTGCGAAGGTACTGCTGTGCGATCTCGCCTAAACGGTTATACAGCACGATACGATGCCACTCGGTTTGCTCTTTACGCTCACCAGTGTTTTTGTCAGTCCAATTATCAGAAGTTGCGATTGAGAATTGAGTAAGACAGCCCCCATTTGGGAAAGTTTTTGTCTCTGGGTCACGACCCAATACACCTATCAGGATGGCTTTATTAACACCACGCATATTTTGTATCCTTTTATGTTTAGGAGAACGACTAAATGTTCGTTCTTGATGTATAAATTATCGGTCAAAACATGGCATAAGTCAATATAGAAATAATCTATTTTTAGGTTAGATAAATGCGGTTTATAATTAGGATAAAATTTGAAAAACAAATGAATTTAAAAGGTTTTTTACCCATTAAACAGCTTATTTCTACTTAATTTATTTGCTTGTTTAATAGCCCAATAATTCTCGTTGGTCATGCAGTATCGTTTCTCTTGCCTGGCAGTTATATAATGATAAAATTCTCAAAATATCAACGCATTTTTTTATACTTAAAAAACCTAACGCCTACCTAGTTCTATGCAATCAGGAGACGTAAAAATAACCCTTCCAGGGCTTAATTCATAAAGAGCTATCCGATCAGTATTTTCGTGACAATTAATCCCGAACAAATAGCACCGGCAATGTACCAGATATAGCGGTGGCGATCTGCACCAAGCGTTTCATCTAGGTATTCAAAAACACTCATATTTCTGGCATCCAGATAGCGAAAAAAATAAAATCCACTACTTACCAGTGCCATGATGCCAAAGACAAAGACGATTAGTTTGATTTCAAAGCCATTCCAGGAAAAACCAAAGACGTACATTAAGATGGCAATGATGCCTAAAAAGATCACTGCACGATTAAATAAATAACGCTTGAACCGTTTTTTTGAATCCTGACCGTCCATTTTTATTCCTTCGTTCTTTTTAAAGCCAATTTAGGACTAAATAAAGGTGTTAGCAAGTGCATTCATCCAACGATACGTGACCGGAAAGGGGCGTTGCTACGATTCAAACGGTTTCGCTTGGTGGTGTTGACTACTCCAACAAAGCGATCTACATAACCTTTGCAATTGGCATGTCCAGGTTCAGCACATTTCTTCATGAGGGAATCTATAGAGGTGGATATGGCTTTAGAGCGGTTATTCTCTATAAATTTGATACGCACAGCCAAATCAAGCAAAGTTTCATGGATGACTTCATTTATAACTGGACGTTCTGTTTGGCAAAGGTATTTTTCAACATCCTGTTTAAACAGCAATATGCCATTGTTATCAAGTATCTGAACCCCATTCGCTTCCAGATACATATTTTCTGGTCCGAACTCAAGGAAAGAATGTGTATCACATACGCTTACTACATCATTCAGAGTTTTAATTGAGTTGTGGAATTTTACATTGGTTAGGTGAATGACAAGTCCATTGATGTTAGGAATAATGATAAAAACTTCTTTAATTCCATTCTTCAACATTCCATTGAACGAGCTTCTGTCATTAATCTGATTGGGAAGTAAAACACGCAAATGGGGAGTGTTTTTAAGAAAATAAGACAATTGCATTAAATTATACATTTTAAATAATTCGCTCTGACAGATACGATTTTAAATTTCAATCTGAATATATAAATTAAACATCAAATAAGCAAGGCAAAGTATTTCTCTTCTATGAGAAATAACTCGCATACTTAAAGCTTAAAATGTGATTTAGACCGACCAGATCAACTTGTCTCCGACAAAAACCGCATTAAATTGACCAAAAATAGAGAGTTACGATTGATAAAAACGGCAATTCAATACTAATTAAAAACACCTATTATTTAATATGATTAATCAATATGAAAATAAAAGAGTGGATATTTATAATACCCACTCTTTATAAATATTAATCATACTGCTGCATTATTAATATAGGTTAAACGGAGCTGTTTTAAATTTAGTTCTGGAATAAAAGGCTCCAAAACATCCTTGATGGTATCCATTAAAACAGTATGTGATTGTTTGCTTACTTCGCGGAAACGGTTGAAGATAGAATCAACTGAATGTTTTTCTAAATCAACAAGGTAAGAGTAAGCTTCAAAAATAGTGTCACCCAGAACACCCGCAATAAAGTCAGCAGTAGCCATAGTTTCAGCTTTTAACTCTGCTTCTGTTCTGGCTTTAGAATTAGCAAAATCAGCTACAACATAACCATGTAGACAGTGAATATCGCGCTGCACAACAGGGTAAACATTACCATATAAATTAAAAGTAGTTTCCCCATTATAACCAAGTACAAACTGCATAAATGGGGTGTCATCCATAGCTTCCTTAATGATCTGGAATGGCGAATAGGTGTCTGATTCAGCGTGAGTGATCAGGTCTTGGAACCCACCCACATTCTCAAGGAATAGATCAACGACTTTGATTTTCTGATCTACCGTCCATGCTGAACATTCAAGCAGTGATTTAAGGTGTTCAATTGTTTGCTCGAATGGTTCAGAACCAAAAATGGTGTTTTCAACTTCATCATCATCCATATCTTCCATAGCCATCTGTAAATCAGCCATTACACCAATATTGGAATTTCTGAAATGGTTTTTCAGTTGTGTAATTGGTTCTATACCTTTGGTTGGAAGTTGGCTTAACTGGCTATAGTTCAACTCGTCTAAATAAGCTTCCAGATATGCCATATCATCGTCAGATAATGTTTCACGGTTTGAAAAATGAGAAAGGGCAGTCTGGGTAGTGGCGACAAGGTGAGTTACGAAAGGAGTGTAAATCTTTGACTGGAACCATTGGTTCACCACCGGATGACCAAAGCCGAACTCAGAAAGATAATTAGATAGGCTGAAATCTTCAATCAGCACTTGCTCTTGAGCAGCTTCACGGATGTTTTCAAGGGTATTGAATAGAGTTGAGCCAACTGCAACATAGTTGCGCATGTGGTTCTCGAATGCGTCTGCACCAATATGGTTGCCTAAGAATAAAACGCGGTTTTGTTCTGGTTGAATGCGAAGAGTAGTCATTATTTGAATCCTTTATTAAGCCTTTAATCCGGTGGCTTATCCGGGTGAGCGGTCTGCTCTATATGCTAGTCATTGTCTTATAAAACATGGCATAAGTCAATTAAAATCAAGCCGGTTGATACAGATATATTTGCAGCAATTAAGGTCAGGTGATACCTGAAAAGGGGTTATTGATTTGAGATTGTTTTTTTCTACTGAAAAAACCTAACGCCTACCTGGTTCTTTGGTTTTTCTTGGAGCAAAAAAAGACCGGCATATAGCCGATCTTCAATCTGATCTGTTTTAAGCAGCTTGTTGAAAATGAACTCTGGCATCCAGGTCTTTTAACAGACCATAAATTGCCTTACCAATACCATCCACGGTATCTGTCTCACGTTCAGATAACCAACGGCGCACTCGCAGATTAAAACGTACCATATCTTCCAAAGACCATTTGAGTTTCAGGTACTCGTCTTCAATTGTCTTTGCTGTCATATAAATGACCTGTTGATTCACCGGAGCTTCACTATCATTCACCACACCACTACGCAGCTCTGCGGAAGGTGTAGATAGAATAGCATCGACATTATGACGGCTAAAAACCACTGCCAACAATAGGCTGACCAAGTGAATAGCCTTCTGCGGGGTATAGTTCTGACGTAAATCAGGAGTAAGCGAAACCCCATAGGAGAATAGCTCTGGGCTTGCTCCTTGCTCTGCATTGTTAATGTGGTTGGCGGTAGTCGCCCAAATGCTTAAATTCATATTCTTAACCCTTTAGATTACCAATTAATCCGGTTGGTTGACCGGTTGAGCAGTTTGCTCTATATGCCTGAAATTATAGCCTTAAAACATGGCATAAGTCAATTTAAATAAGTGCTTTAATTTTTCCCAGGCAAAGAAAAACCCCTTCCGAAGAAGGGGCGTTTGAAGTTGCTTCGAGTTTTTAGTAGTCTGAAGCGCAGACTCTAGGATAAACTGGTTAGCTTCTAGCTTTTGAAAGTCCGAAACCAATAGGACTTAAAGGTAACTGGTTATTCAAAGAAATCTTATTCAATTTCTTATCAAATCTTTTTAGAGGATTGTTCGTCTCTCTATGTGCTCTATTATTACCTTAAACATGGCATAAGTCAACATGCTAGAGGGTGGTATTTTAAAAAACCCGCCTTTTTAAAACTCTTTGTCTAAATAATCATCAAATTGCAGCATTTTTTCTATTTTCCCTGGCTTCAATCCGCTCTTGTAGGGGTCTATGTCTCTTTGAGAATGGACATGCTACTACTAATCGAACAGATAGTGGTCCAGTAAGTACCGCAGTAATCAGGTGCATCAACCATCCAAGATACGGTAGAAATCCAAATAAAGTCGTACACGCACCGAATATACCTGGAATTTTAGAATAACCGTGGTACTGAGCCAGAATGACTGTGATGATATGCGAGACAAACAGATAGACAATAAAGTTGTTCTTCGTTATGTCTAAAGCTTCGTAACCAAGTACCGGGATTGCTAAAGCACAATGACCCAAAAAATTAATGATTAGGCAGATTTTGAATAACTGGTAGGTGGAGAAATTAAACCACTCCATCGGTGTCTTGAGATTAGTTTTCATAATTTTAACTTTACGAAAGCCCTGACTGGTGCTTAAAAAATTATTTACTTCTAGTGCATAGTACATGAAAAATTATTGATGCGTCATTCAAAAAAACTGATGAAAATAGTAGGGATGCTTAACAAACTGCTTAACAGAATATACACTGCATGGAATACAAACTCCGATCTGTCAGACGGATACCAAATAAGAAGTACCACTATGAACAGTCACATTGAAATCCTGGTAAAGCCGTTACCCCTACAACAGTCATTGGATGAAGTAGGGAAGATGATTCAACAAATAAAATCACTCAATATTCAGCAAAAATACGAGCTATTAGAAAATCGGATTCAAGCCTTACAGCTACTTGATATTAAAATCTATAAAAATCACTTCGATAATTTTATGGGGATTCAGGAGCCGATCACTCCATTAGATCATCACATCACTATTGAGATTCTGGAAAACCTTACAGAACAGACTAGAGACTATGTAAACCACTTATCGTCTGTGCATGGTCTATTACATGCAACGCATTCCAATACAAATTATACAGCTCTCACAAAGAATACTTTTGATCTCTACAGTGAGATTTCAAGTCAATCTATCCTTATGCGTGAATTGTTTGAGAAAGCGACTAAGAAGTTAGAGCAGATTAGCCGTGATTATAAAGGCTCTTTTACAGTGGATAGCCGTGAAATTGAGTATTCACGATACTTACTCACCATGACTGGAAGCATAAGCCGTATAGAAAAGGAAGTGAAAAGCTACGCCGATCAATTATATGAGACGGCAATGCGATTGACAGCTCGCCTAAAAGAGTTGAATCAGGATATGCGAGCAATCAACCAGAAAGTTGAGTGTATAAGCCAGATTACCGATTACCTTCATGCTAACTGTAGTCGAAAGCTCGCAAAAATTAAATATGCTCGTAACCTGGGGGCTATTATGGGAGGTATTTTCCTCATACTGATGGTGATCATTTCGTTCTACGAACAGTCGGCCTATAAAATTCTCTTTATTCCTTTCATCATGTCTACTTTTTATATATACCTTAGTTACCGTGAGCACAAAAAGTATCAAGCTGCCATGCACAAGTCATTAAGCCAGTTGAAAGAAGTAATGAATAGTGCAATACAAGCCCAAAAAATTAAGACTTTATAAAAATATTAAAGCCCTCCGAAGAGGGCTTTTACTATGCTGCGGTATGAAGTTCTAACTCGTGCTGTTATGTCTTTTCGGTACGGACATTTACCACTTGCCAGACAAAGTGGAATCCTAAGAGGGGTTTAAAATACCTCGTCGCGGATGCCGGGCAATTTGGTATTCATCATATATGGTGGCGACCTTTCCCAAATACTCAATAAGATGCCGATTAGTGATTTGCGGTTGCGAATTAAGTTCTTCCTCAAGGTAATCAGCATGAGTTTTGCGTAGGTAATAGCGAAGGATAACGACATGACTGGTCGATGCTGGCTTATCCAGATCAGATTTCTTAATCTCAGCCCAATAGGATTTGTAAGCTAAACCACTATTGGGATTATACGCCCAAAGCAAAGCTACCACGGTTAATGCTGAACATAGACCAATAGCTTTAAACTTGATACCGTTTAATAGATGGGGCTGTGGTGCTATTAGTGTTTCATTCATATTATTCTTGCTCTTGTAATCAACAGGCGAAACTCAACCTGACAACTTAAATATAGCAAAAAAAAGGCGCATTACGCGCCTAGTTTTTCAAGAAAATATAATTCAACTCTTTGATTAAACGCCGTCTTGAACGAGTTTAAATGCAATTTTAGGCACACTAGCAAGGTGCTGAATTACAGAGATCGGACTGGTGTTGTCTTTGCGTGAGACACCAAGCATGAACAGGATTGTGAAATTCTCTTCATTAGCAAAGTCACGAATCTGCCATACGCCCTGATACTCAGTTCCATTGATCTGAACACCGGTAAATTCTTCTTGTAATTTACCCATAGCCTCATTAATCAGGTTATGCGCAGTAGCACGATTGATTACAGGGTTGTTGGAACCATAATCTAAAGATGCCAAATCAGCCTTGAAGAACCAACCGTTTTCTTTCAGCTCAACACGTACTACGTGTACACCAGATTTTATGCTATTGCCTGTAACTACGTTAAATGACAGTGGTTCAGGGCTTTCAAAAGTCTGGAAGCCAAACCCCTTAACAGCTCGAATCAGGTTTTGTACTTTTGTTTCATCACTACTAACTTTAGCGCGAGAGAACGAAACAATATTGTTATCTTTTTCTGTCATTTTTAAACCTGAAATTTCTTTTTACACACTTACATTTATATCATTGAAACATGGCATAAGTCAATAAGTCGAAATTTTCTGAATAAGCAGCTTATAGAATATTTATTTTTTAATTATCTGTTATAAATCAAAAAACGCATTTATACTTTTGCGCGTCATTAGGAGTATTTAACCCATGCACACAAAGCAAGAAAAAGACGGCGCAGAGTACCAACAAATACTGCAAGCTCGTGAACTGTACGAAAAGGGTATTCGCTTATCTATGGTGAAGCCAAATAAAACTAATCTCAAAAAAGCCGTTTCCTATTTCACTCAAGCTGCTGATCTTGGTCATATCAATGCGAACTTCATTATTGGGGATGCGTTTTGCAAAGGGAAATGGCGCACAGAATTAGACCAGACCGAAGCTCTTAAATATCTGGATACCGCAGCCAATCACAATCACCCGGAAGCTATGGTTGGCTTCGCTGATATACACCATAGAAACGGCAATCTATTTGAAGCCCTAGATGAATACCTATTGGCATTAACATACGGCAATCAAGCTGCTATAGATCGCATTCAAAAACTGATTGATAACCCTATTGGTCAAAACTACTTAGCAAACTTGTTTCAGCGCGAAGAAAAAACCCAAGAATCAATGGTTCAATTCTTTATTGGACGCTGTTATCTACACGGTTTTTGCACGGAACCTAATCTGGAACGTGCGATTGGTTGGTTGAAAGAAGCTGTACGATCTAATAGTGCCTATGCAGCGCATACACTCGGTTATCTGTACGAAACAGGCAACGGCGTGGATAAAGACATTGATATGGCAATCGACCTATACAAGATTGCAGGGGAGCAAGGGTTTTCCAAAGGGTATCTATCCATTGCGATCTACAATAGTCAGCGAATCAATGAGCCACATATGGCAAAAGAGAACCTTCAATCAGCCTTTGAATTTTATAGAAAAGCAGCAGAGTTGGGTGATCTGGTTGCAGATAACGAAATGGGTATTTTGCATATTCAAGGTTTCGAGTTTGGCTTCCCGAATTATGCTGATGCAGCACTCTGTTTCCAGGCAGGTGCAGACAAAGGCAACCCAGATGCAATTTTGAATTTAGCTAACTGCTACTATTCTGGTGTAGGCGTGGAACGCGACCTAATTAAAGCTGAAAACTACTTTAGCTTGCTTTTATCACATGAGGATGGTCTTGCAGCTCAAGCAGCTTATGGTCTGGGTGCAATCTATACGCAAAATATTCAGAAGCGTATCCGTAAAATTGGTCGAAGCTATTTAGAAGCTGCTGCTAAAGCGAATATCCAGGGTGCTAAAGATTTATTAAATAAATCATTTGGCAATAATAAAAAAGTCGCATGAATTAGTTTTTTTTACACAAAAAAGCATGTCATTAGGCATGCTTTTTTATATTAAATTAATAATCAAAAAATATGGAAACAAAAGAAAATTATTATATATTTTTCCGCTTTAGGTTAGTATTTTTACTCAAAAAACAGATAAGAAAAAACCCATGAAATTGCTGTCAAATAAGGCGATTTTGGCAAATTTCTCAGTTAAATTATCAATCAATAATGCTATAATTTGCACTTAATATTGATTCGATCAGATTTCAATATTGGTGGTTTAATTAAGGTATATTTAATCCTTTACAGTGTGGATAAAAACTTAATAAAACTTGAGATAGATATATATATATTAAGAGATAGAAATGCGTTTAATCGTACACAGACAGAATGGTTTTAGTATAGGTAGCGAAAAAGGTTATGTAGTTCCTATTGCCTTTGAAAACGATGATTCAACAATTACAGCGATTCAACCTGGTCAGTTCCCAAATAATAACCGTATCTGGATTAGCCGTGGCTTTGGCGTAATCGAAAGTGAATTTGGTAATGAGGACATTTTCTATCTCAATACATACCATGATACATGCGAGAAAAAAGACGATACACCTCAAGAAGCTGAACGTATTGAGCGTGAATTAGAGATTATCCGTAACAACCCGAATAATTGCCGTTACTTCTCATTAGGTAGTAATGCGTCACGCCTAGATTCTGGCTACGTGCAAGCAGTTCATTTGCCACGCCTTCCTGATGTGGGTACAGGTCGCCTAACGTCACACTTGATGCCTAAGCTACCGGCAGTGGGTATTCCGTTCTTTGCTATCGTGGACAACTTTGTATATGGTCCATTCCAGATTCGTCGTGATACAACTATTGGCATTGAAGATGACATTATCTTTGAGACAGTCAACAAAATCACACCGCTTGGTTTGCAAAACAACCATATTGCAAAGTTCCCTCTAAAAGCCCTAGAAGATAATGAAATTCTTTTGCGGGTTAATTCTGGAAGCTTGCAAGCAGTCTACATTTCAAATCTACACATCGTTAAATCAGCGATTAATTTTGAAGTTATTGACTACATTTCTGACGTAAACCTGATTCAATATTATTTACGCAGTGAGTTTGCTAAAGATAATTCAATCTCAAAAAGCCATGCCAATACATTACGTACAGCGATTGAATCATCTATTCGTAAAAACCACATTCTAAAAACAGAACGTGTAGAACGCTTATTCAAAGTGCTTGATCAATTCCTGACTCAAGACACACAAGAATATGACCTGATTAAACGCTACTTGAACTCTAAAGAAGGTAGCCAGTTCCTAACAAACTTCTTGGAAACAAACGGTAGTGTGATCTTGAAAGATCATATTGATGCGTTGACCAACAAAAATAAGAAAGAGTTGGAAGAGCTGCGTACTGCGCATGATGCACAGATCACTGCAATGCAAACTCGTTTGGCGAATGAAAAGCAGATTGTTGAACGTAAAATTGCAAAACTGCATGCTGATTATGAATCCAATCAGAAAGAAATTAATGAGCGTCAAAGTCAGGCAAATACTGAAAGTTTGACGCAAGAAGTTGAGAGCTTGCAGCACCAAATCGCAGAGCTTACTTCTACATTGCAAATCCTGAAACAAGGGCATGATCTTGAACAACAGATTCTACGTTTAGAGGGTCGTCGTGAGACTTTGGACCAGGACGTTAGCCATAAACGTGACCAAATCAAGGAAATGGATAAGGCACTCGAACACCAAGCACGTTTGATTCAAAACCCAAGTCTATTAACTGACAAAGCTGTTGAGGATGTTACATTGCGCGGTCTACGTGGCATTATGACTGGTAGTAATTTCAACAGCAAAAATGAACCCTTCATTTTGGAACCTATTTCCCCGGCTGTTATTCATTTAGAGGGCGAAACACGTTCTTCGTATATCAGTGAGATTCAAACTCGAATCAACAAGCAAGAAGGGCGTATTCTCACTTATAACGAAACAGCCAACCTGATCGTGAGTGTAATGCAGAACTATCTCACTATTTTTAGTGGGTATCCTGGTACTGGTAAAACTTCAACTGTTAGCAACTTCGCAGAAGCTTTAGGCATTAACGGTTCTGGAACCAATAAGTGTAATTTCTTGAATGTTGCGGTAGCTCGTGGCTGGACTTCAAGCAAAGACTTGTTAGGGAATAAAAATGCCCTGCGCCAGTCTTATGAAGAGGGTCGTACTGGCATCTATAGCATGCTTAAAGCGATTGAAGAATCTAAGTATGGTTCTGAAAACAACAACCTGAACCACGAAATGTTAAACATGATTCTCCTGGATGAAGCGAACCTTTCTCCAATGGAACACTACTGGTCAGATTTCCTGTCGATTTGCGACACCTTCCAGGAAGGTAAAGTTCTAAATCTGGGTGGTCGTGACAAGCAATTCACTCTGGAATTACCGCCTAGCTTACGTTTCATTGCAACCATCAACACAGATGCAACTGTTGAACCATTATCTGACCGTTTGCTTGACCGTGCCGGCGTGATCATGCTTGGTATTGAAGATTCAAATACCAATGAAGCGATGGAAGTCGAGAACCTTCTATTTAATGGAGCCGTACCTTATAAAGAGCTTGCAGAAGCATTTATGATTGATGCCAATCCTATTAAATTTCAGGAATCAGGAAAACAGGATTCTGAATTGAGCATTCTGCAAGAAACAGGAAAACTAGATTCGGAATTAAGCATCCTTCAAGAAATCCGAAATGCACTACAAATGGAAATTGCCAATACACCGGCAGTCCATATCTCTAAGCGTAAGAGCAATGCTATCCTGCGCTACTGTGCCGTAGCCAATGAACTGAACTATCAACAAATGTCACCGATTGACTTTGCTGTAGCCCAACATATTCTTCCTAAGATCAAAGGTCATGGGAAAGGATTTAAAGATCGTCTGCTTGCATTAGACAAGGTGTTGAACGATTCGCGCTTATTACAGTCAAAACGTCTGTTGAAGCAAATTCTGGACAATGGTTCAGAGTTTGGTGACACATTCTCACTGCTGTAATCGTTCAGTTTAGGCATATCGCTCGTGTGCTGCATGAGCGAATAAGGGTACTTTATGAAAGTAGTTGTCAAAGTAATTGGTGGGCGTAATGCCGGTAAGGAATATGACCTTACCCAACCACCAACGGACGATGTTCACTACGTCTTATGTGAAGATGATGCACTCCAATTTATAGTCCAGACGATTAAAGATCGCCCAAGTATTCATTTGGCTCTACATGAGATTTTTATACCGCCTACAAGCGTGTATCCACCAACTGATACTAAGCCTTACTTTGAATACCGTTGGGAACCTAAACGAATTGGGTACGGTGAATATCGTAATGAAGCATTTTTCCATAACTTCTGTGGTATCGCAGAGTTATTGATCGTGGACAAGTATCAAACGTCATACGATTCGTTTGATCTTGATATCTTACAACCGCTTCAACCAATTGAAGTCTTGGCACGTAAAATTAATGCTGACCGCATTAGTGCAATGTTGGACTTTTTGGCTCGTAATGATGGTCGTGATCTGGCTGCACTGGCACGTATCACACGCAAATATTCGGGCTTTAAAGAGGGTGATAAGACCCTGACATTTACTCTGGACCGGATTGAGCAATATCTTAATTTTCTGGAAGATGCGTTACCAATTATTGTGCGAAAGCCAATTGCAAAACTGGTGCAAGTCAATACGCTTAAACCATATTCTCGGTTCTCGAATATTACAGAGGATTCGATCAATCACATCATTAGTTCACCAGAACAAATCTATGAGGTGGATAATGAAGAGGATTCATTATTCAGCATGGATGATCGACATTTTACAGTCGATAACATTCTGGAAACTAAGATTGTTGAAGAAACGAATCTTTATGAGAACCAGGTACTACATGGTTTTGTTGAACTGCTGATCAAGGCTACAGATGATATTCTTCGTCGTCTGGGAGAGGTGAAAGTCAAAAAGACTGATACTGTTATCCAGGGCTATGAATCCCTGTTTAATAAATTAAATCAGTTTAGTGTGCGACTGAATCAGCCATGTATTGATCGTTGTAATGACTTTAACCGCCGGTTACGCACGTTGAAACGTATGCTGCGTACTCGTTTAAAAGTGAAATCACTATTTACGAGTGAGCCGTACTTTACACACAAGGCAAAGCAGAACCTTCATTACCAAAAAATCTTCTTAATGATGATTGAATGGATGCGGTTTGGTAGCCCAGATTGGAGTTTGCAAAATGAACTTAACTCGATTCAGGACTTATCGAAGCTGTTTGAGTTCTACTTGTTCTGCGTAACCAAAGAGCATGTACTGAATTGTTCGCGCCGGTTCAATGGTGGCTTGATTGCTTCACCTATTGATGGCTCTAATGACAGTCGCTTTGTATTCCAGGTGAATGACAAGATTCAAGCGGAACTGCTCTACGAACCTAATATTTTCCATGCTGATGCTGACGATGCTTTATTGCCAAACTATCGCAATACAGAAGCTTGGAAACGCAAAGAAAGCCGTTATGGGTCGAATGTTGAACCGTCCTCTACAAGCTATGGTCGTAACGATAACTTTAGACTGCGTGTTGACCGCCCAAATGTGCAAAAAATGTATCGCATTCGTCGTACACCAGACGTTGTATTACGCTTCAAGAATGGTAGTGAAGAATCACTACTAATCATGGATGCGAAGTACATGATCACACCTAAGGCATTTCACGAAGCTATGCCTGAGTGTGTGATGAAGTATCTACATGGCATTCATGTTGGTGCGACTGGTCAGAATATGTCTATTGGTTTGATGATCGTCAACCCGGATGAAGAAGATATCACTCGTCATTATCACCATGACGAATACTCTATCTTCGGGTCCAAAGTGGTTACACCGGCGATTATGACTGCATCTATTGATGTGGCACGAGCACACAAACTTGGTTCAACCATTCAACGCGATCTTTTCCGTTTAATGGAGTTGATGGCTGAGAAGATCAGTACCGGTTTAGGTGAAGCAGTTTATGACGCAGAGGACTTCTATGAGGTCGATGTTCCTGTGGTCGAGCTTGTGGAGCCGGTGCAAGTGGAAGTTCAGGCTCAAGAAATTGAATCTGAGAAGAAGGTTGAGATTCATGTCACACTGAAAAAACCTGAAAACGAAGCGAAAGTACATGATCAGGAGCCTACGGAGCCGGAACAAACTAAAGCTGAAACAGTGCAAGAAGCTTTGCCTGAGGACAAGCCGGAATTGGAGCTTGAGGTTGTTGAAGAAGCCCCTGTAGCTGCGAAGCCGGAACCGGAGAAGAAAGCTGCTCCTGAGGTGAAGGCTACATCGAAGAAGGAAAAGTCAAAGCCAGTTGTCTCGAAGCGTAAGCCAGTAGCAAAAGGCTTGATGAATTTACCAACCCTTCCACATATCAACATTAAGCCTGTTGATCGGGAAAGCAAGGTGAAACGTGATTCGCCTAGCGTGAATTTCCAGGAAGCGGAAGCACTCGCAAATGCTGAAATGTTCAAGTACCAGGACAAATTTGACGATCTTGAAATTCCAGGTCGTTACAATGTTGCCGAACCTTCCATCCATGAGATCGAAGTAGCCAACAAGCTAACTGGCTTCTACGGCGGTGCGTTAGCGTACTTCCAAAAAGACAAGGAAGCTGTGATTTATCCAGAAGTACCTCAAGAACAACTTGATCAAAAATCAGTTGTAGAAATGCGGATTGTTGGCAATAGCTTGGTCAGCGAAGAAGCCGTTACTTTGGGTGCTATCCGGTTAATTAAATAAGCAAGCCCACAAAAAAAGCGACCTACAATGGTCGCTTTTTTATGGTCTGGATTATATAGACAAGATGCCTTGTACTAGACGAACTTCTTTAATCAAGTCACGGAAGAAATCTGCAATATCACTTACCGTTTCAGCCTGGCTAGGGTCTGAACCCAGGGTAGAAGAAGGCTTGGTAGTCTTTGATCGGCAAGCACGTAATTCGTTGTAGGCCAGGTTCGCCATTTCTCTCGTAACCTCATAAGGATTATGAACCCGCGTTACATTGGTGATATGCGGTCGCATTGCTGTATTCAATTTCTTAATGAATGCTTCAATTTCCTTTTTACGTTTAGAACGGCCCAACATCAATGAAATAACCAAAGCCTTCACCACAACGGAGTAGGGGTGTTCATCAGCCTTCATGTAGTCAGCAAAAGCTTTCTTTGCCAGAACCTTGTTCTTCAAGCCGATCAGGACATTTACGTTAATACGGCTGAATACAGCAATCATTTTATTCAGCAAGAAGCTATCTACCCCCACCGCACCCTTAACGTCTTTAGCCGTAAAATTGAAGGACGTAAAAATATTTGGGAATTGCATTGTTGTTCTTTTATTTTCTACCGGTAAACCAAGAGCCTTGCGTAGACTTGGCTTGAGAATAAGGTGTGGCAACACATAATGGTTGTTATTCATATTTTTACCTCAAATCTTTGTCTAAAATCAGTAGACAGCCTGTTTTGGGAATATCCAATTTATATACCTTATTATGGCTATAAACATGGCATAAGTCAATAAAAGGGTATTCAAGACTTTTTGTTTAAATTAAAAAAATGCAAAAAAATCCAATTAGATTTATGATGTTTATTATTGATAATTACCTACCGTGTAAAGGTTATTTAATATGCAAAAATCTCAAGAAGAATTAGCAATGGAGTTTGTTAATGAAATTGTAGCGACAGATTATATGGACGGAGTTTTTTATTTTTTTGAACAGCAAAAATTTGATCTTCTAACTAGCTACTCCATTGACGAAAATGACAATGAAGTATGCACTTCAAAACTCGCAGTGATTGGAGATGGTTTATTAACGCTAATTAATTCTCCTGACAATGAGTTGATTCTATATTTTGGAGCCGTGACATGGGATAGGGATAGTCCATTCATTGACTTAACTACTAATGCAGAATTGATATTGAATCATGCAGATTTAGATGAATGTAGTATTGCCTTTGAATATCTCAAAGAAGCTTTAGAAAACCACGATATTTTAGAAATACACTTACTGCACTTAATGGCATATTTCAACAATCATTCAGAATATTTTCTCGAATATTCAGGTTATGTAATGCCTGAAACCTATGAACTGACTGATCGCAGTCTGGAAGAGCAATTTAAGACCTTCATTAAATTTTTGGATACTCGTGTAGTGCCAAAACTTAAATTTGAAGATTGAGGTAGGTCAATTATATATGAGCTGTAAAGAAAGCGTAGATTCTAAGCAATTGATGAGCAGTCTGAGTGAAGAAGAACACTTGATACTGCGAATCGAAATTGAAAAAATGGCAGCACAGACGCTTGCTGCAAATGCAAAAGCAAAGCGCAATCAGGTCCAAGTCAAGAAAACCCCACCAGTTTCAGTAGGAAAAACTGATCGTAATATTGAAGTGATGCGAAGTTATCTAAACAACAATACTATGGCAGAAATAGCGACCTGCTATGACATTTCCACAACGCGCATCCGGCAAATCATTCAGAGAATGTATACGGCGTTTATCAGTTATTTAAAATGGAACCAGGAGCATATTAAAATTGGTGATCTTGATAAAAAAAGGATTACAGAGGACCTGAAAGGCAAGTTTAATAATTTCCTTGATAACTACAGACAAAATGTTGAAGAAATCGAAAAACATCAAACGAAATTTGTTGTTTGGGAAACTGCAAAGAAACTATCTGATGAACCAGTGATGCAAGGTGATATTGCAATTGCTGATGCGTATTTAACGGCAAGAACTATACGCATATTAGAGCACTTCGGTTATAAAACTATGAACCAGGTTGCTAATCTGACACAGAAAGAATTACTGCAATTGCCGGGTTTGGGTAAAAAATCGCTCAAGGAACTGCAAGAATACTTTGCAACAACTAAAGCTCAAACAGCATAATAAAAGCCCTCAATTGAGGGCTTTTATTATGCTTATCTTGGCTCATAAAGCTTCTTGCCTAGACACTGTACAAACGGTGATGTATGTACGTCCTCAAATACGCCTGTAACGTATGTTTCGGCATAGAAGAAGCTATGGTGTTCATAAGGTAGGTAAGTGATCTCGCGTGACGTTTCAGCGATTACAGGCTTATCTACCGATACAAGAATACCTCGTGCTACGGCGTGAACATTCTTACATTTTTTGGCAATAACTTTCTGTCTGCCTTTTTCACTAACCACAAAGGTAACGTCCTTTAGGGATAGGTGGGAAGTGTGAATAATCACAATCCCTTTATAACGTACAGAGAAGATACGCTTGTTGAGGTTAAAGTAAACATCAACTCGCTTTCCGATGTGCTCACATTCAGTAGTGACTTCATCAAGGCTCTTTAAACTTGTCATAGCAGCTCTCCTATAGCCCGATGATCAACCGTCAAAACATCCGCATGCAACTTCCGGCACAAATTTGAAATCTTCATCAAACATAGTGATCTGGCGTGAAGCTTCTTTCCATGACCATGTACGACCCAACCCTTTAACGCTAATTGCCTTCTTCACGCCTAGTTCTTCGATCTTCAAAGCTCGCTCAAACAGATCAGGGTACTGATTACGCAAGAACTCAATTTCACTTGGCTTACTTGAAGGGCAGAAGAAGCAAGCTGATTTCCCTGGCAATGGCAAACCTACTGACTTGATTGATTCGATACAAGCATCACGGTCCATACCATCCTCAATGAGCGGGTAACGGCGTTCATACTTGGTATCAGCTTCATCCTGATCTGGTTTGATACGGTATTCTTCGTCAATATCATACCCGATCAGCTTAATGATACGTTCACCACGCGCCCAAGCTTCCTTCGCTTCTGGCAGATTGTTCATGTATTTATCTTGTGGTGCAATCTTGTGTTTCTGGCTACAGGTTTTGTGACCGAAGGCAATGCTTGGCATGTTTTCTAGGCGTAGGCATTCTTCTTCAAGCGTTTCAACTTCTTTCTTCTGGTTTACGCGCTTCACTGTAATGATTTCCGGGTAGCCTTGAGACACTAACCAATCACTGAAAATCTTAACGTAACGGTAAGTGTGTGGCTTTTCACCGCCGGTATCTGCAAACAAAATTACGTCGATTGGCAGACCTTTTTTAACCCATTCGATAATCGCAGCAGACGAGTTCGTGCCACCGCCATAAGTAGCTAAAATCATTTTTTAATCCTAAATTCTAAGCCTTTAATCCGGTGGCTTTGCCGGGGTGAGCTATTTGCTCTGTATGATTGAATTATAAGCCCTAAAAATGGCATAAGTCAATATAAAACAGAAAAAAGAATAAAAAAATATCGTGCCAAATAAGTTAGACTTTTCAGCAAAAAAAGATGATCAAATACGAAGTTTGACCATTTATTTTTAATAAATTTTAGCCCCTATGGGCGAGGGATTAGCTCGCCTTGAGGGTTTCAGTCTCCGACTTATGCTTCATACGGCTCTGGAAGCTATTAAAGTCCTTGATACGGCGTTTCAATAAACCGATCTGATCAATATTTTTCATACGCATAATTCTTAGTCGCAACTGTGGGTGGCTCAAGAAAGCAGTAAAGAGCATGTCAGTATGTGGTGTATTGATGAATGTCTCCGCAATATCGGCATGATATCGAACACAAGATTGCTTAACCGATCTATCCACTTTGTAGGATTTGATCATCTTCATAGCCAATGAATGCCAACGTGCAGCACTAATAAACACCACTGTTTTCGGGAACTCTTTAACGATCTTTAACGCCCATTCTTCGCTTGTATAGGCGCAACGAGCAAGTGCTTCATTGAAATGCCACGGCTCAGAGACACCATTCTTGCGCACGTAATCTACTACGATCTCAATGGTGTCAGGATTGCTTGCCAGAGCATAAAGCATACCTTTAACTTCCGTTAAATCCACATCACGCTTAAATGCTTCTGTAGCAAACACAGAATAGTCGGTGTGGTGAGTAAGGATTGCATTACGCACATCATCATCAAAGTAACGGCGCAAATGAGGGAACACCAGATCAGCGCATGAACGCCAAACCATGCAAGGGGCATGAAACTTTGCCAAGCCTTTACCAATTGGATGTTGATTCACGTAGTAAAGGGCAGCTTCCTCGCTGCGCTCTAAGAGACCCTCAAATACTTTGTTTGGGTGAATGCTAGGTGTAAAAGAAGCCTTAAAATTGAGACGGCTCTCTACATAAGCAATAGGGTCAAGCAATGCTTCTTCAATTACCTGTTCTGTCTGGTAATTCCTGTATTCTTCTTCGGTCATTAATTCTAAAGAAATTGATTTCATAATATCCTCTGTAATCGCCTTTAATCAGGTGGCATTCCTGTTGAGTTTTTCGCTCTATATAGTCTGAATTATATATTCAAAACATGGCATAAGTCAATATAGACTATAAGCAAAAAAATCCCTGAACTGGTCAGGGATTCGTTGGCTCAGACGGTATTAGAGTTTTATTTCAAGTCAGGAGATTTAGGCTTCAATTCATTTACCTGAATAGCCTGAATAGATTGCTTGATATATTCGACTACAACATTCTGTTCCAGATTTTCAATTTTACTGTATTCGTCTGCGGTGATCTTACTGTCTACCAGGGCAGATTGAACCGTCTCATAGATCATCGGCACATTTTTGTTTGCTTCACCATAGCTGACCACGATTGCTTTAGTGGCACTGGTCACATCATTGAAATACAGCTCTGTAAATACCAATCCAATAGCAGATAAGGACAGGACTAAGCCAACGATCTGCAAGCCTTTCTTAGACTGCATGAAGTTCCAACGGTCAATCGCCTGTATGGTCAGTATATCATTCAGTTTTGTTTTAGTACGAATGGCTGTACAGTATTGGTTCCAACTCAACAGATAAATAGAAGCGAACAAGAAAAAGCCCATAATAAACACTATGCGCATCATATAGACTATGCTCATGCTCATATTGACCGACAACTTTTGTGTTGGCGTAGAGTATTCTATTTCGATATTTGGAAGCACCTCTGCAAACTGGTTCATTGCTTCGGCGTAATTTAAAGATTCCAAATGATTTGCTTTTAATTTATTGAACTCAGATTTTGAGAACATACCATCTGAAAGCCCCCTGCGGATTTCATTCTTAATGATGTAATCCTTTGATTCGTCCTTATACAGATCGTAAATTTGCGCATACTGGTAGGTGCTGATCTCCACCTTGTTACTTGAGACGTAGTAATACAGGGAGCCGAACAGGGCAGCAGAGATTAAAACTGCGCCCTGGAAAAAGAAACCAGATTTTGTATATGCAGCTTTCTCGACTAATAACAATAAGAAAATCAAGAATAAAACAGCAGAAACAATGGCACAGATAGTCGATATTGATTCCCACATAAATTGAACCTCAATGCTTCACTGGTTCTAAGGTCAACTCCACGTAACTGATCAAGTCATCTGTACTACGAGCGTGGCGCACATCACTATCCATTGAATAATTTTGGAAGGTCCAATCCTCACTATGGAACTTCAAGAAGTTTTCTAGGGTGTCAGGCACTTGATCGTCCAGATCAACCGCAGTGTCTACATAAACTTGCTTTAACTGCTCCGGGGTAAAGTGAGCAAGTGCCTGTTGAACGTAATCTTGATGGCTCATATCATTCTTCCTTATAGTCGGTTAAATACTCGACTTTTATAAACCATGAATGCGGTGGTTTTCCGCTTGTATCATGTGATTAAGAGTGAAACAAAACATGGCATAGGTCAATAGCTATATGTTATTGAACTGTATCCATAGACATGATGAAGTAAAAACCCTTATCACCGGTCTGGTCATGCTTTAAGGTGGTTTGATCGCCCTTATGGAATACCGGTAACTTCATCCATCCCACAACGTCCTCACCATCGGCAGAACACCATTCCAGGCTACGCACTAGGTCTGTTTCATCCGTGTCTGCGGTAACTTGCAGATATCCAGTACAAACACTAAGCGTTGGACCATACGCAGTCGGGCGACTGATCAACACAGCCAATACAGCCGATCTATAACCGTCCTCATGCTGCTTCAACGGCGGTAGAAAAGCATCATTGTCAAGAAAGTCACAATGAGGGAAATCCACCCATTGCTTAGTTTTCAGATCAAAGCACACCGCTTGGTCAGCGTTCACCAGTTCTTCTAATTTAGCTTTTAATTGAGCATCCATCATTATCCCCAGGTTCCAATTTTTTTATTCTTGCTTGGTTTGACCATTTTTACTTGTGGTAGTGGCATAAAACCCACAACCTTTGAGATTTCATCATGGTTGTACCAGAAGAAGTAGTCGCCATCTGTCCATTTCATCAGGAAACCTTCTGCAACCTCATAACCACTGGTTGCTTCAACCAACAGCATGTACATTCCACTGTTAAATGAACTGTCGTTGTAATCCATAATTGGTAAATACTGATCGGTAGGGATGAACCCGCGCATGCCTTCCGGGTATTTCCCTGGTGCAACAGGTTTACCATCCTGAACCAACCAAACATCGTGTTCAACTGTGGTTTTGGCAATCAAGTCCTGTAGAGCTGTATTGCCTTCAACATCAACATCAAAACCAACTGACATAATTAGGCTCCAATACATTTAACGGTCTGGATGATCAGGCGATAGGTATAGCCTTTCAAATCCTTGAGAACCACACCGTTATATGCGTAGTTTTGGTAATCAAGTAACTCTAAAAGCTGATCTTCACTTAACTCATAGTTCTCTTTGATGAAGTCAGCCAGTTTATTAATGTTCTCTGGTGAAAAGTTCGGTATCACCGCAAGCAAGTTTTCGTATGAGTAAGTGCAATCATCAGAGTGATGCGTAGAGAGGGAAAACATTTTTATTATCCTCGGTGGTTAAGAGCTTATTTGCCCTTAACCTTATTTTTAATAGCTGCCAGTTTTTCTAAGCAATCCTTACAAGTAATTTCTTTCGGCAAATTAGCATGAATCGTATGTTCATCTATCTTATAAGCCATTTCTTCGATAAACGGACCCAGATCACGCGCTAGGCGACCTTTGCTCGGTGCACACAGGTAATCACCCGCAGAACGGCTTAAACGACCGATCTTGCAGTCCTCTTGGACCAGAAGGTGAACTACTGTATTCGCTACATTGCCATTCATCATGCTTTTAGCACTACCACTCAAGCCACCACGAGTAGGGCGGGTCGCTGTGGTCCATTTAAAAGGTAACAGCTCATTCAATTCGATCTGTTGTTTACGTGCAACGGCGTATTCTTTGGCACGAGCAATAAGTCGGAACGCATCAATGGTAATGCTTGAAAGTCGCCCATATTCATCACGTTCTGCCAACCATGCCATGCGAAGGTTGCCATCTGTCTCAGTAACCCACTTAACGAATCCTTGACGGAATTGAAAGATCAAGTAACCTTTTTTGCCACTGGCAAGATGACGGCATAAATCATCGGGCGTTTTAAACTCATAGGAAGCATTTTCGTATGACACCACAAATTTGCTCATATCCTCAGAAAATGTCACCACATCCTTATCATCAAGCAAAATAAACTTATCAGCCAAAGAGACATAAAGCTTATCTAAATCGCGTGTCATCTCGTAAATACGGACTTGTTTATAATCCACATTCGGCATTCTTGCTGTTAAAACCGGAACCAATTTAGGAGGTAACTCTTTAAGGTTGAGTTTAAATTGCTTACCTAGCTCTTCAATATCCTGGTGCAGTGCATCCATGTCAGCTTGTGTCAGCAACTTGCCTTCGATAAGCGGGTGGGGCATAGCACTTGTTTCAAGCGAGTTACGTTTAAGCTGCTTTGAATATTCGGCTATAATTTTAGCTATATCGAGCTGTTTCATTTTTTATATCCTATTGAAGCAAGCCAATAATTCGGTGGCTTTACCGATTTGGCATGTTGCCTTTGCATATACAGGATTATGGTTCAAAACATGGCATAAGTCAACCAAAATTGTAAAGCGTAAAAAAGGACACCGAAGTATCCTTTTTTCTTTAGTACACTAAATTATGGTGCTGTTACAGCATTAGCCGGCATGTGGCTTTGAATAAAGCTTAATAGCTGACTATTTGCCTTTACGATAGCTTGGGTATGTGTTGCACCTGGAACCGGAACCCAACTTACATCAGAGCATCAGTGATCGGATAAGGACAAAAAAATCCCGCAAATTGCGGGATTTAGTGGATAAATACTATTTTAAAGCATTGATGATATCGGTCTTTTCAAATGTCGCAGGAAATTTTATAGCTTCTACTACTTCCTTTTCTGAAATCTTACCATTGGCATAAACCTTTGTTTTAAACTCCTGAACTGCCGGGATATGGCTGTTTGCTGTGAAAAACTCGTCTAGTTCTTTTTTATAAGCATCACCACTTCCAGTCTGCCAGAAGAGTACCGCACAACTCATAGCCATCAAGCCACCGCCAACACCAATAAATGCTTTACGCGGTTGTTTTCTAAGCTCAGGACGCAAAACAGCCTTTTGTAATTGTCGCAATTCTTCGTCGTTTAGATCGTCGTGATCTTTAGCTTTTAATGCTTCTGGTGCGTCTCTGAATTTAAACAGCCCCACTGCAATAAATATCAGTGCTATTAAAATACTCATGTACAAAACATCAGTACCCCAACCAGCATTTAAGGAGATTGCAGTTTCCCCCATAGGCGAAATCTTAATCGGAGTGATTGAACTTTCACTGAAATTTAAAGGTTGGTCATCTTTCAGATCAAAGAAATCTATATTTGAAGCCTTTTTGATTTCTTTAAATTCATTTTTGGTAAGTTTATCGTCAGCTAGGGCAGTGCTCACCAATTTTGAAAATTCTTCATTATTGACTTTCTCAACTGCCAGATAAACAGTGCGGTAATCAGCATCGTAAGTTTCCGCGTGGTTATCCACTACATATTGTTTCAAACCAAATAGAGAAACTGCCATTAAAGCCATAATAACAATGGTTTTAGTTTTCGACTTAAAAGGGATACTTTCTTTTCTGTCAAAAATAGAAGTGACGGCTGCAAATGCCAAAATGAAACTTAATACACCTAAAACACTGCTTAGACTCTGCATATTTAAAACCCTCAACTGAAAAATAAGGTCAGTTCCCTTTTAAATTGATAGAACGCAATTATTAAGACGATAAAATTTATATCGCTATCATCCATTAAATCTAAATGAGTGTATTAAAATTAATTATGAGCTATAAAAACGGCATAAGTCAATATATAAGACTTTTAAAAAAGCCAATTATTCTGATAACTTAGTCAATACTCATGTTACCAAGTTCTTGAGCAATGCTTCGATAATGCTGAACCTTTTTCTTTTTTTCTGCGATTGCTTGTAGGTCCGGGGTGAAGCCCAAACCGCACTCTTCATTGAGCATTTCAACAACCGCTAAAAGATCATTTATTTCTTTAAATAAATGATCTTTATTGGTTAAAGGCAGTTGACCGTTATTATTGGAATCTAAACCAAACTGAATTGTCTTATCAGCGACCAAGCCAATTTCCTTAGCTTCCTCACCAATTTTTAATAAAAGAAATTGCAGATTATTCATTCAAATTTCACTCTTGGATTAAAGGGTTATTTGATACCAGACCCAGATAGTTTTTTATAGTTATATTCAAATTGTTCATAAGATAGTCCACATAATAATAAAACTACTCCACCAACCGCCCACACACAAAAGCCGAAAACCGTTGGCAATAAGTAATAAAGTAGAGTTGAATCAATAAAGAAATTGATTAAATCTGGACGGAAATATAAACCGGTGTAATACCCTGTAAAATAAGACACAAGGACAACAATAATCAGTTTAGCCAGAATGGTATTTGCGACTGAGCGCATAAATACACTTAATTTTCTAATAGACACTGGATTACCCCTAAACTCTACCTGTTAAAACAGGCAGAGTTGATTTGTTTTTGGAACCGATTTGGCAGCACGTTTACCACGAGTTTTAGGGCGTACCTTTTCAACCAGTGTTTCAGCACGTTCTACTTTAAATTCCGGGTCAATTTCATCAGTAGCAGCTTCGATACTGTCTACTTCAACCACTTCAACAGCAACCGCTTCCGGTGGCAAGGCATCCTTGAGAAGCTGTAATTCAGCCTCCCATGAACCGTGATCAACCACATCAGCATTATCATCCGACATAAGTTTAGAAATACAGATCAAGCGTTTGCGTTTTGCTTCTAACTCAAGCTCTTGCGGGAAAGTATCATTAATGCGACTGGTCAGGTTTGCAAGAATAGATTTGGCATTCACTAGCTCATGTTCAAACTTATCTACTTCACAACCCAGACGGTTTACCAGGTGCATAAATAACTTATTGATCGCAGAAGTGATAGAACCAGAAGTGTAGTATCGCTTGCTCTTGTGAACGACTGATTCAATCTCAACCTCTGCCAATTCGCTTGTCTGTTTCAGATCAAGTACAGCAAAGCCGATTTTGCCCTCGCCGTAGTCAACAACATGCAGCTCGTGGCCTAACATATAGCCAATATGAGCTTCACCGCCATTCACCAACCACGTAGAGTTGCCATTTAACACCGCATCGGCAAAGTCTACTGAGAACTCATAAGATTTGCCGTTGAACTCAACCTTAAAGAACTTACCATTGCCTAAGATGCGCTCGGCTTCTGCTGTCACCTTCGTGCGGCTGTGGTATGTTTTGCCGTTTAGGTCAATAGTCACTTTACCTTTAGGTAGGGCAGTTACATACGTTTGAATATCTGCTAGTGAGCTGTATTCCACGCCATCCACCACCACAATTCGAGATTCTAAATTTGCAACGTGCGCCAAGTGAGTAGCCTTAACTACTTCGTGGCTTGCCTGAATATTTGCCAACTTCGCCGGAGTGTGTTCCAGGGTCAGTTTAGCTTTTGCGATCTGGTTGATTGCGCCGGCTTTCTTACGGTTAAACATCAACTTCATACGTTCAAGCGTTTGAATGTCACCCTCAAGCTCAACACGCTCAAGCATCATTGGATTACCAGTCGCCAGGGCTGCAATCTCCATCATTGAGATATTATCCAGATCGTTACCAAAATCCATTTGGTGCGAACCATCATATTTACGAATCGCATTGATCATTTTTAGCTTGCTTGAGCATAAATCCCAAAGTTTGGCATCAATGCTAAATCTCGTGATATATGCAGTAATTCCGACCTTAAAATTATCATGTCCGTAGAGAGTATAAAGCTCATTGCCCTGACGAATGATACGCCCCTCGCGCTGTTCAATGTCCGACGGCTTATAAGTGATATCGACATGGTGTAGATGAACTAGACGATTATTCACGTTAGTTCCCGCACCCATGCGCGGGGTGGAGCCAATTAAAACTCGAACTTCACCGGTACGAACAAGATCAAAAATTTCTTGTTTTTGCTTGTCGTTTTTCGCTTCCTGGATAAAACGAATTTCGTTTTCTGGTAGACCTTGAGCCACAAGTAAGGTTTTAATTTCCTGGTATCCAGACCATGAAGCTGTAATCGCAACTCTGATCGCTTCCATTTCATCAGCATTGAAGGCAGCAAGGCGATCTTCTAGGCTATTGATTAAGTCCTCGTCGTCCTCTTCAATCGCTGCATCCATTTTTGCACGTAAAGCGTCATATTCTCTAAGTATACGATCATCACCCTTAGTAAATGGAACTGAGCGATCTAAGAAGATAATTTGAGTACCTTTATCTGCATCCCATTTTCGGTAGATTTGAGCCACGTTATCCGCTACAGCTTGGAGCTTACCACCAGTTTCATTGCGGAAGCGGTAATAATCCACACAGCGAGCAGCCAGTGATAATTTACGTGCACGGTCCATCAAGCGCAGACGTTCAGCATTACGTTCTAGGTAATCAGTGATCTTATCCAGATTCTCAAAACCGGCTAACACTTCATTTAAAAGTTGTTGCTGTTCTTCTGTTGGGTCAACCGCAATACATTGTCTTACGCCACCCTCAACCTCAGGAAGTGGGAAGCGTTTTCCTGGGTTCTCTTCCTCGTAGGCTGAAACCATCACATCATTAGTGATTGGGTCGGCGCACTGATACCATAACTGCATCAATGAGCGCATATTTTTCCAGTTACGAGCAAAGCGGGTGACTTGCTTTAACTTGCCCGATTCGGTGCTTTCCCATTTGCTCGTATTATCGCTATACAATTTCGCCCAATTGTCGAACCGATCTAAGTTCAATTCAGCTAACAGATTCGGAATCAAGAAGCGCATCATAATGTGCATTTCACAAGCACTGTTGCTGATTGGTGTGCCGGTCATCAGTACACCTGACCCGCCGATCTGGTGTAGGTAAAGAAATTTGCAGTACATATCGAAAGCACGGTTAGAACCGGTAGGGTTCCCCATACCAACAATGTTTTTTAAGTTGCTGTTATAAAACAAGTTTTTGTATAAATGACCTTCATCGACGCATAAATCCGTAATGCCTAGCTGCTCAAAAGTCAGGTCATTATCACGGCGTTTTGTGTTCATCTTTTTAGAAAGTTTGGTTTCTAATCGACGTTGCATGTCACGCAATTTACGAAGTGTACGTTTACCATGCTGAGAGGTGCTATTAGCACACTCAAGCTCGCTTTTTACCTTGTCTAATTCCTCCGTTAGCATCTTTTGTTCAAATGCCGGACTTAACTTGATAAACTCGAATGAAGAATGAGGAACAATGATCAAGTCATAGTTGCCGGTAGCAATTTTGGCAAATAGACGTTTACGACGACTTTTCTCAAAATCCTTGTTGGTTGCAGCCAGAACATGAGCAGATGGATACAAGCGATAAACATCGGCAGCGAACTGGAATACCAGGTGGTTAGGAACCACGATGACAGGTTTTTCGCTCAAGCCTAAGCGTTTACGCTCAATCGCACGACTGATGCTCAACCACGTTTTGCCTGAACCAACTACATGATCGTAAAGTACAAAAGGTTCAACGATGCCACGCCATATAGCATTTTTCTGATGACGGCGAAGATCAATTACATCATCGGGAACTTTGCCAACAAATTGAAGGTGAGAACCGTCATACTTCTGAACCACGAAGCTGTTAAATTTCTCGTTATATAGCTCTGTTAATTGATCAACAAGGTCTTGTTGGTCATAAATCCAGTTCGCAAATTCAAGTTTCATTTGCTCGGCAATAATGTTGGTTTGTTCAGTTGCTTCATGGTCTAAAACACGAACAACTTCATCACGCCAGTTGATAGATTCCTTGTAAATGCGGATAGATTCAGAGTTCATCAGCTTGTTAAGCAATTTATCTAATGAAAGATGCTCATTGGCAAACATCAAGGTTTTAGCCTGTGAAGCTACACAAGTTACCTCGAACATATTAGAAACATACTCGTAAGTTACTCGTGCGTTGGCATCCTCTGAAATATCACGAACAAACCGAACATATACAGAAAGTGGAATCCATTGCATGCCTAGAGATAGGGAAATATCTTCAATTTGCACTTGCTCCGGCAGCACTTCGCTCAGTGCTTCCACGTTGCGATCTAAGCCGTGTTTTTCTGCTACAGATAGCTTTTGACGGACATTCCCGGAAAGGTAGCTATTACGCTCAACCCATGCGTTTTGAGCATGGTCAAAGTAGATCAAAGGAACCACAGCGTTATGATGCAGTTGTTCAATCACTTCTTCTGTTGTGCAGTCGCAAAGCTGCGCCACATATTCTAGATCGAACTTGGCACGGTGCGACATGCTCAAAGCCAAGCCATCCTCAATAGTGTCAGCATGGGTAGCAATCACAGTTTTATAAACCACACGTTGCGAAAGAATGGCTGCTTTTTTCGCGGATTCTTTACGTGTAGTTTTAAAGCGTTTACGTCCTGATGCAGTCAGACCATCAACCACCTTGCTTGCTTTGGTGTAGCTTTCCTCAAGAGACAGCATCAATGCGCAGTCTGGAAGCTCATTCAGCAGTGCTACGTTAGCCGGGGAGTTAATGAAGCTGTATTTCTTCACAAAAGCATCATACATACCGCATAAAACAGCACGGTTAGCTTCAATGTCATCGTGATCTGACAACTCATAGTCGAGCTGAACTTTTAATGTATCTCGAAGGTCAATCAGACGGTTCAATTTGTCTAGTTTTACTGGACCTAATTTAGAACCCGCAGCAATCGCGTCAATGTCGATATATTGACGGTCGTACACCAAACGATTAGTAGGCTTATCATCTTCCATTACATAAACTTTGCGCCCATTTTCCATGCGTGGCACAAGCTCATAAATATCTTTGTTTTCGTCATAGCGGAAGCGTTTAGACCAAACCGTATTTTCAGTAATTTCTTGTTTAAAGTAGCTGAAACCGTGAACCGCATTCTTTTCAATAATGCGGTAAAGCGTTCCGTTGTCGTCACGCTGAACAGCACCAATTTCAAGACCTGACATTTCGATTAGTAAGTGACTTACTAAATCTTCGTAACGAATAGCAACCTGTTTAGGGTTCACGTAGTTTGTGGTGATCTGTTCCGGCAATTGATCAACAAATGCAGCAAGATCAGCTTCTAGGTCGCCTTCATACTTCACATTTAGGGTCATGCCAAAAGCAGAGCTGATGTGCTCGTATTTACCAATGATTGCGTTTTTGCTTTCAAAGTAGGTATTGCGTGTAACGCCATGAGCGTCTTTAGTGATGCTATCAACCCAATCGCCAATGCGCTTAGTGCCTTGCTCAATATCGTCTTGGTGATATTTACGAAAAACCAAAATATCCGTTACAACGTCTGTATTCGCTGAATCAGAAAAAGCAGAAGAAGGAAGGCGAACCGCAGAGATCAACTTGGCACGTTCACTGACTGCGTAACGAGCAGAGCAATTTTCAGCGTCCATAAAGTAGCGAGATACGATCATCACGCCAATTGCATTCGCAGCTAGAGCATCAATAGACGCAATCATAAATTGATTGTGGATGCTAAAACCATTGAAAGACTGGTTGTGTTTGAAGTGTGCGGAGTATTCGCCTGAATATGGAGGGTTCCCGATAGCCAGATCAAACATACCTTGTTGAAATGGGATGTTCTCAAAACCGGTCTGCATCACTGTATTTTCTGGATACACAAGCTCGGCAACCTTAGCAGTGATGATATCAAGCTCAACCGCTACAGTTTTGATGAAATGATCTTTAGGGGCATGACCCATAATAAAGCCCGAACCACAAGACGGCTCAAGAACAACACCACCACGGAAACCGGCTTTTTCAGCCATTTTCCACATTGCATTGACGATGTGACTAGGGGTGAAGAATGCAGAACCCAAAGTGAAGGTGATCGAGTTGTATTCTGCATCCGTTACAAGGCTTTTAAGCAGCTCACCGCGTTCTTTCCAAGCATCATTTGTATATACGCCGTCGATATTCGGGAAAGCTGCTGTAAGACCACCGAAACCACTGTAATTGGATAAAGTGATCTGTTCTGCTTGGGTAGGTTTGCGACCGGCAGCTTCAATTTGTTTGAGTACCTTAATCGCTTCAATGTTCTGCTCAAAACGAGAAACCAACGACTTGTTATGTTGGATAGGGTGTAGGTTTAAATCTAGGTTGGTTGTTACATAAGGTGAAATTGGATTGAAGTCACCAGTATTAACCATATCAGCGATAAAAGCCGTGTTTTCCATCTTATATATCCTAATTTTCAAACCATTTAATCAGGTGGTTTAACCTGGTGAACTAATACTGTTCTATATGTTTTGCATTGTACCCTAGAACATGGCATAAGTCAATATAATAAGACTTCCAGAAAAATTGTTAATGCTCTAAATCCTGTATATACAAACAATGTTTAATTTTTTCTTTACCTAAAACATGGCATAAGGTAATATAAATTAGAGTTTAAATATTCTCCCTGTCAAGAGATAATAAGGGTTTAAAATATGAATACATTAAAAACGATATGGCTTGTTCTGTATTTAATAGGGCTTTACATCATTGTGCCTGCATTTATCTTCTTGCATTTTGGCGACTTTATAGCTTCCATTCTGGGTAAAAATAAGGCTGAAATCCCTTTTTTAATGCAGTATGCAGCACTGATGACCATGCTTTATTTATATTCGGTATTTCACTTGAGTAGCATGATACGAGAGCACAAAGCTCTTAAAACCAAGCCAACATTACAGGATTAAAGAGCCTGAAAAAATGAAAAATTCTTTTATAGTAATTGCTTTGATATTGCTTTTAATATCTCCCCCAATAGTGGTTTTCTCCCTAACCAAAGAGCTGATTCCACAACTGCTTGCATCAGAGGGCATTCATTTACCAATTGCTTCTGTATTGCCATACCTGGGGTGCTCAATGACTTTAAATTTATGGGGGTTTGTCATTCTAAAACTGTTAGAAGTCTATATACCTAAAAAATCACAGACTACGGATGCCGGAGTATAAAATGCCGATTCAAGACCTCCAAAGATTACGCCTGGCATTTGAGCAACTTTCTGAGATCGCGCCATTAATTAAGCATGCCACCTATGCAAAGGATGTGAATAAATACTTTGATAAAAATGGGCTAGGTGAGAAGGGCTTGTTTTTTCTCAATGGGGCATGGTGGGCTTACCAGGAACAGCAAAAGAAAATTGATGCTGCGATTGAATACCTGTATCAGCCGTCAAACGAAAACAATGACGTTAAAATTGATAACGCCAGATTTGTTCTGGAAAATGGCTGTATCGAAGATGAACAGCTAATGAAACCCAATGAATACGTTAAACAGTATGGCGTTGATACATTTCGTTTGGCTTTAAGCTGCTCCATGAACAAGAAGAAGTACATTATTGTTTACGATGATGAACTGGACTTTACCGATGTGGTCAAACCGCGACATGGTAAATTCGTTTTCCCACGCAAAGACGTTGAACGTATCGTACAGGCATGGGATGTGGTAGGGCAGTATAAGAGTCTGGATGAAGCCAGAAAACAAGGTCAGGGATTAGTATTTTCCGGTCGGGATGGTGATGCACACCGCATCCTGAATGCCGTAGCAACTTATGAATCATGCCTTTAAAAAACTAATAACGAAAAGTCGTGCTATCCATCCCCACCTAAATCGAAGATTATAGATGGGGAATTTCGCACAGTTAGTTAAAATTACCTTGCCTGACTGGTCCAGGTCTAAATACAAAAAGAAGCCCGAAGGCTTCATTTTGATCATACTTCCGCAATGCGGAAATACTGGTGCTTACGCTTAGAGTTACGCTTCCAATCACGATCACCACGATAGACATAAGAAGGTACATCCTCCCAAGCATCAACCAAGTGGCTGTTACGTCTACAACGAACCTTAAAATTGTATTCCTTGTATTCGATCTCGTGTAACTGCGAACAAGATTTCTCTTGTTTGGTGCTGAAACGACGACAGATAGAATTTCGACGGTAGATATGGAAATAATCAGACTGTCCAAACCAAGTTGCTTGTTTTTTAATGGAAAGCTGATACTGAACTTTTAGCTTTTTAAGCTCTTTCATCTAAGTTACCTCAAGGGTTTACGGTACTTAGAAGTGAGCTTTTTTGTAGTAATCCATGTTGTTCCGATTAATTTCTTATTGCAGCCATTTTACCTGAATAATTGCGCCGTGGTAGAGGATAGGTAAATTATTGGAATTTTTTGCATATTAGACAATCTAAAAAATGAAAAATATTAGGTATTATTTAGCTAATAAAAATTAGTATAAAACTACGCTTAACTAACTTCAAAACGGTGAAGAAGGTCATAGAGAATATAGTCTAACCAAAACACCTATCTATAAAAGCATCAAAGCTCTGGAAAAGTGCATCATGGCAAATGCGCCACTTTGCCCTCGTATGGGTAGTGTAGGTGCAGCTTACTTCAACGATGGTTATATTGAAGATGCTGTAAAATGGTTGAATATCACTGCGAATGCAGGGCATGGGGATTCGGCATTTATGTTGGCAATTCTAAATATTGATGGTGAGCATCTACCTAAAAACCCAACTCAAGCCAAAAAATACTACAAACAGGCGTTTGATATTCACATGAAAAACCGTGATCTAGCAGCAGCCAAAGAGGTTGACGATCACTACAAGGAAACACTAAACGACAATCGCGAATTAAAAATAGGGGAGTGCACTATGACTGAGGAATTTGAAGAAGTTGTCTTTGTCACTGATGATCGGGATAAACCGGAAGATGAACGTATGTCGTTACGCATTATCCAGGGAGGAAACCAAGATTGGTATGTTTCCGTAGCCCCTGTGAATGAAGGTGCGATCAATGGAGTACGCATCTGTACGTCTGGCGGAGCAATCACTTCACATCCAGGTCTAGTGTCTGCAATCGCTGATGCCTATACAGCTCTGCACAACGCGAAGCATGGCATCCGTGAGCACTTGCCTAGTCGTCAGGAATTAAACGATGAACTGGAAGCATGGAGACGCAAATTCCCAGGATATGAGTTCGATGGTTTATCCTTGCGAGAGAAGTTTGAAGAATAAAAACCTAGTTTCCTAGTTTTCTATTTAACTATTAAACTAAATTACTATTTAGCTATTAAAATAGTTTTGTAGTTTCCTAGTTTTAAAATAACAAAGGGTGTCTATGATGCCCGTTTTTATTGGGTCAACAAAAAAGCCTATTCGTAAGAACAGGCTTCTCTACGGCGTAAAAATTTAAAAAAGTGTTCTTTTAAGCCACGGCGTTTTCAACAGAAATAAAAAAGCCCAACCTTAGTTGAGCTTCTTTCTGATCTGGTTTAGGCTGCCTTTTGAGCCTGATGACCATTTTTGTTTTTAGCATGTTGAGCATTTGGGTTCTGACCCTTTTGCTTATTGCCATTATTGTTCTGGCTGTTCATGTACTTATGTTTTTTCTTGAAGTGTTCCCGGCGTTTATTCACCGTTTTTGGTTTAGTAGCCGGAACAACAGTATCAAGCGTACCAAAAGCAAGATTTAGCTCATTAAAGATATTCAGGCGTTTCAGGCGCACTTCCGCAGAATCCGTCAACTGAGATTCCAGGCTCATAGGGTAGACGGCGGTTGCTTCAATGATGCTGTAGGCACGTTTAACACCGGCTTCCTTTCCTTCTTCCACTTTTAACCACAACAGGTATGGAGAAGTATTTAGAATGTCAGTCCAGATCGGCATGTTGTAGGTATGGTGTTGATATTTATCTTCACCCATGAGTTCCAAAATAGGCTCACTGGTATCAAATAACGCGATATCCACCATGTCCAGGAAGTCAGTGCTGACAAACTCACCGGATTCTACTTTTTTGAGCGAGTTGGTTACGATATTAAGCAGATCAATAATGCCGTTATAAATCGTGGAACCATAATCACCATTTTTAACCAAATGAGCTGCCTTCACAAAAGCGATACGCGCTTTCTCTACCTCTTCGGGTCCAGACAGGTGCACAAGGTCAGGCGTAAAATACACATCCTTCACGCTACCAAATTCACCTAAAAACTGGTCGATCATTTTGGTCTTGTTTTCCAATGGCACTTGCTTGTTACGAAGTCTACGCTTCACATTGTAGATCAACGAAATAAAGTGACGAGCCATAGCAATACAATGTTCTTGAACATGACGACCAATGAACAGGGAAGGTGTCGTTAAATCCGATGGCTTGTAACCGGCAAGTTCGAGTATCTGGCTAAACACCGGGTCAAAATCTGTACCCGGTACAAAAATTTGGAACAGCTCGTGATCAGGAGCATTCACGAAATCAAAATAGTTTTCTTTCTGACGGAGTTTTTCATAGTTCAGCATAGATTTATAACCTTTCATGGTGATCTTTAATCAGGTGATCAAGCCTGTTGAGCTTTCATTGCTCTGTATGACTGCAATTATACCCCTAAAACATGGCATAAGTCAACGTAAGTTAAACACCGACTTATGCGCCTAACTATAAATTATTCGATCACTTCTTCTTTACTGCATTCGTTATAATACGCTTCGTATTCGCTACCTGTGATTTCTCTTGCTGCATCAGCAGCTATACCTTTGACCTCAAAATAGATCGGGGAGCCATCAGCACTAGCAGCCATACTCACCAGATGCCCTTGAGCAACCAGGAGCTTACAGAAGTTGTTGTATGAATAGCGGATAGATTCAATACGCACACCGTCTTTATACTTAGCACGAGCTATGGCACGAATCACACGAATCATGTTGCCTTCCTGATCTTGAGCAGGGAAAGCCTTGCCAACCTTGAACTTGGTCCTGTCAATCTTATCGGCGTTTGCTTCCAAATAGCACAAACCCATAAAACAGATGCCACGGCTAATACTGTTTCTAACCTGGATAAAATCAGCATTGTGTTCCGTCTTATACTTCTGGAAAGAATCTAAGATTTCATTTTGCTTATTAACATGAATATGTGCTTCTGCAAGTAGCTTCGGCTGTTCAAGGACATAGTATTTATTGGCAATAAAATCAGGCATTATGCGCACTCCGCTAGAATATTTATTGGACGCTGTTCAAGTGAAGCACTGGAATAGAGACACTTATAGCTATGGTCTTTAACTTCTAGTATCTGATACTTGCTGTCAGTCTTTAAGAAATAATACCCATGCTCTAATGTATAACCATAAGGACGTTGACTACTGAGTACCAGGGTCTTGTCAGGTTGAATAAATACCCAATTTACCCAAGATGGAAACACAGACCATTCATACTTAGGCGTGAGCAAATCGCGTCTATAGCCTTTAATTACTTCACACTCATTAGCTACTCGAAAATCCTCTGGCTTCCATTGCTTTTGATATTTGGTATCTACGAACCGTCTACCCTCAACACCATTAATAATTTCACTTACCTTTAATATTTCATTGGAATGCTCGGAATTTATGGCAACGACAAAGATTCCTGGTCTAATCATGGGGGATTCCACCTTATTTTAAATTATCTCTTCTACATCCGTGATGTACTTCCTACCCTGAAAGGAATAGGGGATTCTAGTTTCCTAAATTGTTTTAAAGTAATCAATATTTTTAATCATTTTATTGAGTTAATTTTTGGCATAAGTCAATATAGATAAAATCTTTAAGAAATGTTCAAATGGTTATTTTACGAGAATCCGCAGACCCGGTTCTGAAATTACTCAGCGTCATATTTATTACCGGTTTGAGTTGGGTAGCTTCTTATTACTCAATGTGGGAAATGTACATACAGAAGCCTGAAATCTTCTCAGTGCTTGATCTGGTTGTTTGTGGGGCTTTAATCGTCCTGAGTGTGGTTTGCGTTCTACTGCGCAACTGGCTTAACTTCGATATAAACGAAGAGGAAAGCTTTTAAATTCAAATGAATTTGAATAGACTAAAAATTAAGGGTGTTGAAGCCTTTGTATATACAAATATGAGTTAAGCATGACAGAACTAAAAAAAGCATCGTTATACGTTAAATTTTCTGATGAATTGCCGGGAAATTTCCACCAATCAAAAAACAGTATCATCAGCTTTGCCAATCCAGTTGCCACATCCTTTAAATATGGACTGGTAGAAGAAATCGAGTACCAGGCAGATTCCTTAGGTAAATTTGTTCTCAGCTATACCATCAACGATGAAGAGTATTTTATATCACTCAATCCTCAGAAAAAGGCTTGTCTAACCCTTGCCGGTGGCGAAGGTGCATTGCATGAAGCTTTCCTGTTAATGGAGAGTATAGACACAGCTATCGCATTACCTCAGGCGACACCAAGACCGCATGACAACACCACCGCGTACACCATTTATAAAGTGATGGAATCAGAAACCGGGAAATTGTTATTTAAAGCCGTTTACAAGAATGAGTATATCGGATCATATTCATAACCCTTCGTTTTACCCTTTAATTTCTGCCCTTTAGGAGAAATCATGTCTAATAACAATCCAATCGACCTAACACAATTTGGCTTCGGCAAACTGGTAGATCACACTGAGCAAATTATTCAATCACCATACACGCGCAATGTCTGGTTGTCTTTCTTGCCACCTGATCTGCATGAAAAGTTGCACCTGATTCATGCTGAATCTGATGAAGATATGTTGATGCGCCGTTACCTGTACAATGCAAACAGTTGGATGCCTTTTGTAGTAGGTTATAACGAAGTGCAATGCCGAAATGATTTGGGAAATAAGTTACGCAACATCCTAAAAAGTGAAAAGGAAGTGGAGCAGTGGCAAGCTGCTGTACGCGAAGCTCTGGACCACATGGAAGAGTGTTTCAACTCTAATCGTCTAACCAAGCTCAAGAAGTTAAGCAAAGACTGGCGCGGGTCAGTATTCGTTGGTACAAAAACAAAGGTGGCTGCATAAGCCACCTCTCCAAATGCCCGGTTGGGAGGGCATGGGGCTTAAACCGCCCCGCATCCTTCCTTACCGAAGGCTCCTTTAGGCATCTGCCAGTTATCTGTGATGATTGGCAGCGTGTATTCAGTTGATAAAGCCTGTTCTAATGCTTCCATGTCCGTAATCTCAATTGGACATACATTCTCGCTGATCTCAAACACGTTCAGACGTTTACGGCTGATGGTGGTGTTAAATTGCTTCTCATACTCCAAAATTTGATTTGCACGATCTGGGAAGTATTCAAACAGTGTCGCCCAGATTGCAGGACCATTGTAGATACAAGTCATGCAAGAAGAGCGGTTCCAACCTAAGCGGTAAGGCACAGGAGCAGCAAAACCGTGTTCTTGTAGCTTCGCCCAGACTTGTTCTTCTGACCAGTGAAGCACTGTGCGCCAAGCGTCTACATGACGACCCAAGCGACCGTTACGAGCATCACAAGCATGAACCTCAAGCTGATTATATTTGCTGCGGTTCGCTGATTCTTCTCGACGTTCACCAGTTATGAACAGTATCTTTTTACCGTGGAAGCGGTCTTGGTTGTTCAGTGCACGACGAGCTACGTCAATTTTAAGAGCTGAACTGCACCAACGAGTTTGTAGACTAGGTGACTGCTGCGGGAACTTCAAACGAGTACTGATTTTCGCACGGTCACGCTTTAAAGTAATCAAACCGTCTGGTGTCTCAACCTTGTGAGGGTGTGAGTAAGATTCGTTCTTTAGCATTTCACCTTTGAAGCCATGCTCAAGCCAAGAGAAGTACAGTGGAACGCCGTAGTGTTCAGCGATCTTGATATTGAAGTCATCCATAAACATCCAGTCCATGAAAGGCTTGCCACCGCGACCGTCTACAGCGTTGTGCCATAATTCGATCTTAGACTTGTCTGCGCCCATATCCAGGATTTCCAGGAAAGCTGCAATTGAATCCTTACCACCAGACATAGACACAATGATGTGGTCATAGATACTTAGGTCAATTGTAGGAGCGTTGAAGTAAGTCAAACCGTCATCGAATGGCATTTCAGGAGCAATGCTTTTCCTTAACTCTGGAATCGTGAACAGGTCATCGAAAAGGTCAATTTGTTGTTTACCAATAGATGCGTTTGCTAACATGATTTAATCCTTTTTAACCATTTAATCCGGTGGTTTTTCCGGGTGGAACTTACTGTTCCCTATGTAAGATATTATCTTGTAAAACATGGCATAAGTCAACACATATCAGTGTTTTTTGCATAAAAAAAGGATGGTAAAAATATCACCATCCTTTTGTTTTTAATATATTTTATATAGTGCAGAGTGAAAAAAATAATCTCCTTAAACACTCTTGCTTTTCTGGTCATTTAGCTGTGCCAGACGGCGGGTTTCCCGCTCTGGTGAAGCGATCAGGATACTCTCTGCGGTACGCCATGCTTCGTATGCGGTTTTGTCACCACACAGGTTATTCACGCCGTCAGTAATCACAAAACCAAAGCCAGGTTTTTTGATGCACTGATACTGCGGGAATCGGGCCAGAACCCTCGCTTTGGGTGAATCATCTTTTCTCTGGGTTCGACTATCAAATGTCATCTTTCTGTCCTTAATCAGCACTGCCAATACATTCTACAGGCAAATATTTAGGGGTTTAATACCTTCCATATTTAGCGGGTTCCATTTTGAAGCCGGAATGCTGTTTGCATTCTTGATGTGATTCACTGTATCCACGATGACTGGCTTAGGATTAGGTTTGTATTCGTAGTCATTATTCAGGTACGTTGATTTCACATGGACGTATTTCTGGGTTTTGCAGTTTACCATTACTTCATCAATGGCTGCGGTAGAGTGCTTGTTGTTCGGGGCAAATTTAACATCAAAGCGTTTATGTCTTAATTTGAATGGCTTGTGAAGATCATAATTGCTTAGATCGGCTTCATTGACATACAGGTGTTGGGATTTGAAATCTACGAACTTCCAACCGCTAATCTGGTCCTTCACCGGTACAAAGTTCTGGTCAAACCCTTTTGTCTGAACGCAGATATTTTTGTATATGGGAGACTGCTTAGAAAAACTGGTCCAGAACTGTGAAGGTACTGGTGCGCCGGCTTTAAAGTATGTCTCTATCTCAACATTCGGCTTGGTTACAAACTGCTTGTTCTTATCAACACCGGTGATCTTCTTGTTGGAGCTACGAAGGTACTGAACTGCATAGCGAAGATTCTTGCAGTCTACGACTGTTTTAGAAACAGCAGAATAGTCAAATGCCGTCATGTCTGGAACCAAATATTTGTGCTCATTACGCCCAGTCAGAACGAAAGGGGTGTCAAATGAATATTGGCTAAAGTCATCCTTCTGCAAGTCATAAGTAAACTTGCTGCTAAGCTTACCGTCCTTTTCTTTGGTTTCAGAGGTGTCAATGTTTACCCATTCAACAATTGGAGCCGGAGCAGCTACAGCAAAACCACCTAATGAGAGAGCCAGTAAACCAATAGCAGTCATTTTCATTTTTAAAGTCATGGGGATATCCAGAAATACAATCAAAAAATAAAAGGGAAATCTCCTGGTTATTCCAGGGGAAAAGTCTAAGCAGCAGCCTGAGTTTCCATAGCTTTCCGACTTGTAATTGATTTCTTCCAGTCGCCATCAAATCCGAAATCAGGTGCATCAATAGCGCGGTATTTGTATGGGAATACAAAGCTGTCCAAATCGGTATCAAGCGTAGGGCGCACATTGGACCATAGGCATTTATTTGAATGACCATCCTTCAACCAATACTTCACCCAATCGGGAGCCTGAGAGAAATCTACATTTGGATTACCGATCTGTAGTTTTGGCTTCTTGGTAACTTTGTAGCCTTCTGGAACCGCATAGGTTTTCGCTGATTGCCAAAATTCCCATACCTGGCTGATCTGGGCCTTCATCCAGTAAACACGACCGTCAGGAGAAATATCATGGTCGAATACATCAGTTTCCGGGCAGTGATCTATTAGGTTTTGTACCAGGTGCATTTTCAATGCTTCATCTTTGAACGCCTGTATTTCAGCAATCAGATCATCTTTGTTTATAGTGCTCATAAGCGGATTTCCATTCTAATTTTGTTGCCTAGTTATTGCGGGTCAGCAACTTACCCAAATTGTTATTGGGCTACGAACGCCCCAACAAATGTGCAGCAATGGTGGGTGTTAAAACGAGATCAGTTAAGTTTAATTGTTGCATTAGACCACCTTCATGCTACTGCATCATTGGATTGCGGTTGAAAAGTTAAAGCTTCTTCTGGGGTAGCCTTGCGCAAGAATGCACAGAGGAAATAACCTGAAAAACCCTCAAGGAATGCGCCGTAGTCGCCGTGTTGTGTTTTGAAACTTCCGTGACGGCATTTCCAGACTTTACCCTTATGTAAATCTGCTTCTATGCAGTCCACTATCACAAGCAAGTCACCGACTTTGAACTGTACAGCAGCTAATCTTTCATAAGCCAATTGCCATGCACCAACAGGAGTAGAAGCCATAGCAATGACTTCATCACATAGACAAATCTTTGTAACCCCACCTAATCTTTTTGATTTAAGCTCCGGCTGAATGCGCAGTGCTAATTGTTTTGGTGTAAATAACCGCATGATTTTAAAAACCTAAATACGCTCGAATTTTTCTTTAAAGTCCTTAAATGGACGAATAAAGACCTCACGATTTTGTATGTTCATATATACAGCAGAAACAGGGTAATCAGGCTTAGTGGCGGTTGAGTTACCGACAAGTAAGAGTTGATAAATGGTTCCGCTATTGTGTTTGTATAGTTCGGTAGCAAATACACGATCTAAGGCATCTGCCTTAGCTTTGATCTCAGCATATTGAGCATGGACCCGCTCAAGTTCTTGTTGGTGCTTCTTGTGCAAGTGGAACCACAACATGAATTTTTTATATTGAGTGTCATTACGGTAACGCCATCGAGCTAATGTCTGCCAAGACTTATCCTGAGCATTCAATTGTTGAGGTTGATTGCTGTAACGGTAGAAGTCCTCAGTCGCCCAATTCAGGAACATGATGCGTTCAGCGATCTGGCTTTCCGCAAAGTTGTCCAGAAGGTGAATATCACTGTCGAATTGTTCAAATAGAGGACCCATTACAGCAAAGTCCTGTTCGTCGTTCTGAGGAACAAATGAATCAGGAACAGTCACCGGTTTAACTTCTTGATTTTTCATATAGTCCTTGTGTTCTGCTGACTTAGGCATTGAAGCGCAAGTCGTTTTGATATTTTTTGACAAAAGCACGTAAAGTAATATTCTCCAAATTTTCTGCATTAGAGAAACCATAGCCAATGATGGTATCCACCACTTCTAGTTCATGCTCACGTACTAATTCCGCTACATCCTCACTGTTATAGCGGTTCAGACTTTTGATCGAACCCTTTAATTTACTTGCGTCATAGACCAAAACATTCGTTGGACCATAAGTGAACAAGTTGGATAGTTCCTCGCATTTTGTTTCATACATGCGTTTGATCACTGACTTATTGGTATTGTTATCAATGTCATTTGCCAAAATTACAAAATGGGTAGCATCAGAGTTTGCACAAAGACTTACACCGTTATTGTTGTCGATGCCAATAATCAGTTGGTTTTCATCAACCTCTGATAAGTAGAAACGGCACAGGCTGTCTGTAATACTAAAGCGCAGTGTTGGCCCCAAAATATCCAAAGGTAAGATTTCTTCATTCAAGATACGGCAGAAGTGAGCAATCACAGCAGGGTCTACCAGACGACCTTGAATACGACGAAGTTCATTCAGAAGATCAGCCACAGAATTAACTTTATCCATGCCTGTTAAGGTCTGGAATTTAGTGTGGTGCATAGTCAGAAAATCTTTAAACTTACGCATGGTTCCGGCAGCTAGTGAATTAATCAAAGCCGGTTCGCGGATGGTTCCAGATTTAGAGATAAAGATTTCAGTAATCTGTTGAGCCACATCACCCGCAGCACGGATATCTGTTTCAGCAAGAGCATTCAAATCAGTAATTGTGCATTCAAGCGCATAGTCATTATGGAAGCGGGCACCAGTGATAATTTTTAGCTCAGAAGAGTTCACTGAGATTGGCTTATGGGGCAAGTGACCATGTAAAGCTAAATTAATGGTAGCAGGGGCAACTTCGTAAGCATTGCTTTTAATGTTCTCGATTACAGCTACCAAGTTTTCAGAAGTAGGGCTAATCAAATCTTCTACACATACAGAACCTTGAGCCTGTTCAACTATGGCAAGAACTTTACCTTTACCCACTTTTTTAAATACTGATGCGATCATTTGTTTACCTTTAAATTACCGATAAATCAGGTCGGCTACCTGTTTGGCTATAATGCCTAATTCATTTACAAATTATCGCTTAAAACATGGCATTAGTCAATATATATCTAATAAATATTTCAAAGAAATAGCTTCTTATCCAAAATTGATGATAAAGAATATATATGGATATAAATCTTGTAATAATCAAAAAATAAATGGGACTTTTCATTTTAATATAAATAAATATTTTATCAATTTTATTAAAATAAACATGGCATAAGTCAATATAGATGGTAAAATACAAAAAAACGTAGAGGTGAATATGAAAAAGCAAAATACGGTGGAGCAGTCTAGCCCACTATCACAAGACAAAATCAAAGAAAACTTATCGAGTTTATTGACTGGTATTCTTGATCATACTGACAGAGAAGCTAGAAAAAGCCTTCTATATGCTGCACTGGTTAAGGATGGGAAAATCTTTAAAGACCCGGACACATTCTTCTTTTTTCTGACCTATGATCAGAAACTTGCCACCAAAGCTGCCCTAAAAACGGTTAAGAAACTAACCAACGAAAACAGCGAAGAATATTGCCATGTTTTCCTGAACTACAGCTTCTATGAAAGCCATATTGAACGCATGTGCACGGACTTTGAGGGTAATTTTGGCTGTGCTGATAAGTCACGCACGATTGTTGGACGCTACCTGAATTATCTCCGCACCGGGGAGAAGGGTGAATGGGAATCTGGTGAAAAAGGCTGTTACTGGCTGCCGACCTTTGGTACTCAAGATGAATGGTTTGAATACATGAAGGGTCTACACTTCCTGTATTACGGTCAGACTGCACGTTACCTGAATGCTTATCAACGTCTGATTGAGCTTGGTAAAGAGGTACGTGACAGACTGCTTGCTGAACAACAGGCACGTAAGGCTCAACGAGAGCAAGAGCAGCAACAAGCACAGGCTACCAATAACAATGTCTGAGACGTTATTACATGGGATACCACGATGGGGCATTAAAGAATGCCCTGTCTTGGAAAGCTATCAAAATTCGCATGGTTCCGCACCGGTGATCTGGAACTTTCTTACTAAACGGTTCCTAGACAAGAGCAGTTATTATCTACTAGACGACGATAAAGAGCTGTGGAGCCTATCTAGGCGAAGTGATGTGCCGGAACCGTTCAGACAGGTGATGAAAATGACCTATGACCGGGCGGTGATCTTGTCAGCAGATATCCCGAAAGCTGTAGCTGACATTGAAACCATCTTGAAAGAATTTCCGCTTCCAACCAATCAGGTAAACCATTGGGCGCAAATCGCAGAAGATTTGCAGAAGCATAATGCAAAAGGCAAGTATCTTGGATTTGGGTTTTGTATGACCTCTATCGGTGAAACCTTATTCCAGGGTGAAGAATACCAGAAAAACGGAAAGTGGTTGCGCCGTCGAATTGACTGGAAAGGCGAAGGCTTTTGGAGCATTTACAAAGCTAAAAATAGTTCGCAGCCGTAAAAACGTGTGGATTAAGAGATAAAACTATGTATATCAGTTACAGCAATGAAATCGTTGATCAGTTTTCAAAAGAAATCTTCAAATTTGAAAAGGTAAAATATCGTTTAATTTCATCAACAGAAGTTGATTCTTACAAGAGACATATTGCGAACAAGAAATCTATCGTACAAGACATTAAAAATGCCATTAAGTTTAAAATCCCTTCCTGTGATCAGCTAATTTCTGACGATCTAACGCCTTTTGAAGTGCTAAAAAAGTTTGTGGATATTGTCAACTTGCCGTTTCCATGTATTTGTTTGGAACTTGAAGCTTTTTCAGTTGGTCTGGAAAACAATATTCCATCTCTGGTTGTAGCCAAACAGGAAGGCGAATACATACATATCTACACAATCAATAAAACTACTGAATGGCAGCTTATGGAGAGCGAGGATGATGATCTCATATACATAGAATTAAACCGAATAACACATTCATCTATAGTGAAAGGCTTTAAGCAAGAAAACTATGATCAAAGCAAATTACCTTTAATATTAAATTGGTTTAACAAGGTTCCTTTGCGATCTGTAGTCAATCTTATTTGTACCTTATCATGCTCAAACGCTCATATTGAGGACCACCCAGATAAGCCAAGCAAACTAAAAAATGATCTACGCAAAAAGAAAAACAAGCTGCCATTTTTTGAGTTTAAGATTCTGACTATTGATTCTGGTAAGAGCAAAAATTCAGAACCAGGCAAGTCAACTGGTGGTTCACATGCTAGTCCTAGAGTTCATTTAAGAAGGGGGCATATTAGAAAACTTCCTACAAAGAATGTCTGGGTGAATGCCTGTGTTGTAGGAGATAAGAGCAAAGGTGAAATTACTAAAGAGTATCTAGTGAAATAGAGCCGAAATATCCCGGCTCCATCCACAAGGCATTAAAAAACCCGCATGATGCGGGTTTTCTGTTTCTGGTTCCGGGATTGATGATATTCAGCAAGCAAGGTGCTGTCATCTACAAATGGGATTACTGCATAGAGATTTGCACATTTCCGACTTTGAACCGATCTATGCCACCGGCACATATACACGCGAAACACCTAAACCTTTTCAATTTCAAATGGGGCTGTGCTTACATGACAGACTGAGTGACCAGTTGACCAGTTGACCAGTCCTAGCGCAATATTCGCATCTCGCATCATCAAATACCAGATTAAACCTGTTGTTCAGAATAAAACTTCAAAAGTTCATCCTGGGTAGGGAAAAATTCAGATTCCAAGTTGGTGATTGCAGTCAGCATGCGTTCAAAGTCCTCAATGCGGTGGAACTGCTTTTGGAATGCACTACGGATTTTCTCACAAACTTGTGAGTAGTTCGCAGAGTCCTCCAACTCGGCAAACAGTTCATCTATGGTCGCAAAAGGAATCGACATAGGATGGTTTGGAGAAGAGCATTGCTGTACAAACTTAGCCAGGACAGCGATTTCTTTATCATCTGGAATGATGACTCGTGCACGGACCAATTCAAGCCAAGCAAAACCAAAGAAATTAAAGCCTAAAATTTTATTGTACGCAGCTTCAATGTTGGCAATGCTTGTCTTAGAAAAACGGTCAGACGCGACTACTTCTGGATTGGAACCTGGAATCGGGAAAACGACTTCCTCAACGCAATCTAAACCCTCAATATGCGACATTTGTAGCAACCAGAAACCATAGTCCTCGGTACTCAAAAAAGGTAAACGAGTAACGAAAGAAACAGGATTTTCTTCAAAGAGGTGTGGCTTTTTAAATTCCATGATGAACCAATATTGCTATGTATGTTTGGGTACATTCTTGGTGATTCACGGTGGTACGTCAACGAATTTCATCTTTTATGAAAATATGAAAACTACGGCGTTTTTCATCCAAAAAAATGCTAAATAAAATCCTGCTCCTTGAGCACAAAAAAGCCCTCGAATGAGGGCCGTTCAACAGTTTGAAATGTCTTAATCTGATTCAATAATACGAACTTTAATTGCTGAATACAGGTAGCGCAAAATAAACACTGCTTCATAACATACAAAGAGCATCAGGAAAGCATCTGCAATGCTCAGTGCTACACGGTTCATCAGGATATTATAGAAGTAGTAGCCTGTAATACCGAATGCCACTGCGGTCGCTATAATCGCAAAGAAAAGGTACAGCATTGGACCTACCAGATATTTAAAGTGTTGCACTACTTCAACAACACCCAATTGCTGATATAGTCTACCGGTACGCAAGTCAAAAGCCGGTGATTCGTATTTTTTATAATAGATGCTATTCAATAGACCATTAGCATCTTGCATTTCTACGGCGGTGTTGTAGTACGCCATCCGGTTAAAGGCAAACATAAATAGAACCAGGGCGGTGACTGTGCCTTTAAAGATGAATACGAAATTAAAGACAAATACAGTCAGGAAGTAACGCAGTGCTCCCTCAGTCGCTTCAATTGGGGCAAGCCAGCCTGGATTAAACTTCATCACGAAGTAACCAATCAGGTTTAATCCAAAGATAATCAACCAGAACCATGACCAAAACCCAATGCAGCGCAGACTTTTCAGCGTGTAGTCGTCCAGATCATCAGTTGAGCGAAGGGAAGTATATTGCTCTGGTGCAGGGGTCTGAACACTACTTCGTTGTTGGCTTGGAACTTTGCCTTTGCCGGAACGTCCAATGGCTAAAACAACACGATCTTGATTAACTCCGTGTTCCATATTCTTTATCTCGCTTTCTTCATTGGCTCAACATCCAGTTTGATGCTGAGAAATTTTGTTTTACCTGTCTTGATCATGCGGTCGCTTTCGATCTTGCCGAATAGATACGCAACATGAGGTTCAAATATTTGTTGGTAGTCACTCTTGATGTGACTGCGCTGATGAAACTTTGGCTCTTCAACTTCAATGCCAAATATGTTCTCTAAAACATGGATATTGAGTTTCCATTTCTTAAACCGCTCCGACTCCGCTTTGGCATCTACACGCTTGGCATAGACCTCTTCGGCTTCTAGTAGGGCATTCTCTACTTGGCGATCATCCCAACCATTCACATTCTTCATGTGTTCACGCGCACTCTCATAACGCATCTTCAAATTACGCTGTTTAAGTTGAGCATGATTCTTGGCATCTACGCATTTAGGACAAAGAGCAAGGAAGCCTTGAAGTATTTGAGTACGGTTAGAATCGAACATGCGCCATTGTGGATACAGTTCAACAGGATTATTCATTCCAACACCACCACACAGCTCACAGGTGAAATTGGCACGGCTGAACACCATCAACTTGTGCTTATCCCACATATACGGCGTGATCTTGGTATCCAGATTTGATTCCCATAGGTAGTAATAATCAAAGTCGAGCGGGGGTGTCTCGATGTTGAGCAAATCTTCACTCAGGAATACCCGAATTTCCTCCATGTCGTATTTAATATTGAACCGGTGCAAATAACGGTTAATCAGTAAATAGCTTTGAAGGGTAATGGTGCTGTCTGTTTTGAATGCCTGTGCAATGGCAACCAAATTGTCAGCCTGAATTTCCTCAGTTTCGCGTCGATATAAGTCACCAAGCAGTGTGAGGAAATTGCGGTTCCGGGTACGGATTTTCTTAATACCCTCATTTAGCTTGGCAGCTTCTTCATTCTGTTCCTTGAGAAGCTGCTGACGCATAATTTCTTCAAGCTCAGAACGCTCGCTTTCAATAGCTTCTAGCTTCTGTAAGCTCTCTGCATATTCACGCTTACGAGCTTCTTTGTCAGCTTTAACCTGATCTAGCAGAGAAAGGGTTTCAATATTCTTTTCTGCGTAATGCGGTGCTTCATCTTCTTCTACAGTGAAGTTTGGCTCCGGTATGTCAGGTGGGGCATCGTTAAAGTCTGGTGTGCCTACTGACAGGTTTATTTCAGGGGCATCATTAAAGACATCCTCTGTGGCAGCCCGATCAATAAGATCATCCACAAAGGTAATCAGAGGTGCTTCTAGCTCTTCTACATGATGATCAACTCCATCTGTATATACAGAACTATCTTCAACCACCGGTGTATTATCTTCCTGATCTGTAACTACAGGTGCATCCATTTCTGGTTGTGATTCTTCTGCTGCTACTGGTTCCGCGACAACTGGCTCTGCATCTACAACCGAAGGTTCAGGCTCCATTAAATCCGCAGGGTCAAAATCATCTTCCGGTGGAGGGAGGTCATCATCTGGCGGTGGCAGATCATCTACAAAAAGTTCAGGCACATTCTGATCTACTGTATCTGGTGTCATTTCAACTGCCACCGGTGCTTTTTTGGGTGCTACCGGTACTGGTTTAGGAGCTGCTTCTTTCGCGCCGTCGATATCTTCAAATATAGCCTTAGCTTCTTCCTTAGGCATAGGAGCTTTAACTCCATTCGTACCATCCTGATTCTTATGAGCGAAGGCTTTTTTCAGTAAATCTTTCGGATTTGGTTTTTTCTTTGTACTAGCCACGACGGTCCCCTTAGAAAATGCTGAATCGGCAATCAATTTCCACCTTGAGGTTATAGTCCTCACGCGCATCCTCTTGAATAGACTTCAAACAGTGGTAGATAGATTGCTTTTGATCGTGGTCAAAAATGTTCTCTCGAACATTATTCGGTTGAGTTTTTAACTCATTCACCATATAGGCAACGTCAACAATCCAGTCGGACTGATCACGCATCTTTTGAAGAGTTAAAGCTTGATTGATATGGTCGTTTGCCTGTTCAGTAGACCACTTATTTATCGTCTTAAAAAACTCGACAGAGTATTGGCGTTCTTCACTACTAGGGTCACTAGGTATATAGCTATGGTCTTGACAGTTAATGCAGATCGGGTAATAGCAAACAAGTTTCTGGATTTTTCGCTTGTCATCGAATTGCCACAACTCTTGAACGTCAATTTCATCTTCGGTTTTCTGGCTATCACAAATGGCACACTGGCACTTATGGAACTCTTTAAACAAGATTTCAATTTGCTCCCAATAGCGTTTAGAGCAGTGCAAAGGTGTTGAGGTAAACCAGGATTGGCTAGAGATCGGGTCCAAAATAGCTAATGGCTCATTAACCAATGCGCGTATTTCACCCCAATCTTCAACAGCGAGATTGTGTTTGCGAATGATGTGTAGGATATGTAAATACTGAATGCGGGTAATCCCACTTTGTCCAGTAATTGATTTGCCTAACTCTGCAATAGTGTCTTTCTGCGCAATTTCCAGACGATACGCCTGGCGCAGCAATTCGATTAGTTTGTCCATTTTTATACAATTTACGGCTAAAGGCTCGTAATCAGCAGTTTTTCAAAAATAACACAAAAACGCTTTAATTTCAGGTTCAATTTCCGCTATTAGGATACTGGTGTTGATTAACAAGAGAGCCGAAATTCGTGCGTTCATCTACTGGACGTTCCAATACCCGGATAACTATTTGTTCATCTACTGAAAACTCTACCCATTCAACCGATGTGAGGTCAGTACCATCTTCTGAACGAATCGAACCAAAACCCAAATCTATCATTTCGCCGCGAGTATTTTCATATTTGAATTTGCGCCGTGGATGCGTTTTACCACAGTGCATAACCCACAATTCTTCTGAACTTGGCATGACCAAAGGCATAGATCGCTTGAGCAGGGCGACCATACAGGTTTTAAAACTCTGGATGATGTGGTTGCGTAGAATTTCAAAAGCTTCTTGGCGATAAACAGTGTTAAATGCTTGCTGACCTGAAATTAAAACTTTGCAAATTTCCTGTATATACAGCTCATTAATCGCAGCAAAGTAATCTTGTGGTGCAGAATCACCGCTAATAACCATTCTTTCTGACTTGTCGTTGTAATAGATAATATCTGGTAGGGCATCTTTGTCGTAATCAGCCATTTCCACATAGTCCAGATATCTGCTGATGCCTGAATCAATGGTGATACTTTCAAATAACTGATCTAACCCCCCGTAGGTAGATAAGGATAGCAATCCGGCACTCGCATGTTGTAATTCAGAAGAATCGGAAAGTCATCTTGAATACCTGGAATGCTCAGGTAAATAACTGAGGTCCAGTGAACATTGATCAACCCCACCACACCCGGTATAAGGGAATCAATAGAATATAAGCGAGACAACTGTATAGTGCTGCCACTGGTCAACTTGTAATGGTTCTTTATGCTGTTAAAAGCATATCGCTCTTTTACTGGCAGTAGGGCTAATACCTCATCACTAATTTCATTGAAATATTCACCTACATTTTGAGTGGCTAAAGGATTGTTGGACGGTCTTGATACTTTGATTGTATCTGATAGCCCTTTTACTTTATGGATGTAGTTATTTTCATCAATTAGCAAGTTTTCAAAAATAACCACGCTCCGTAAATTCGTCTCTTTATTTTGTGCAGTTATATTCACATTATTGCCTTAAAAAATTACGTGTTCCTTGTTTTGGTATTATTTAGGCAAACATGGCAATTGTCAATCAAGCAGAATAGTTTTTGAGCATTAAAAAAAAGGGGTAGAACCCCTGATTTCAGTAAGTTTCAATGACTTAGAACTTAGGAACCATCCCTTGCTGTTCATCAGAAATTTGTTCTTTCTGCTGTGGTTGACTTTTTTGTAATTCAGCCTGTTTTTGAGCCTTGCGTTCCATGTCTTTCCGAACATTATCTTTGTAGCTGCAACGAGGGTAGATTACAATGAATAAAATAGCGATTATTCCCAGAATGAACCACGGTGAACGGAACTGATTTCGTGCTTTAATACGCCGTTGAATTTGAGCCTTGCGCTCTTGTTCTCGCTGTTCATCGGTCAAGCCATCGTCATATTCCCGGTCGATCTGATCTTGATCGTACTGATCGTCTTGCTTATTGCTGTTTTGCATTTGTTATTTCCAAAATGTCGTACACGACTGACAAATTGAATAATAACTGAAAAATATAAGAATGGAATCATCCATTCTTATGTGCTTCAACAGCCTGTTCTACTGAATCATAGACTTCATCTTCATCAATGAATTTGTCTGGGTCCAGAAGATTACTTGTTACTGCGTAACGTAGTGCACGATTATTCATTAAAAAGCCAGATTTCTTCGCCAAGATCAGCATACCGGCGCAGTACATTTCATCATTTTTGGTTGCTTCATACTTCTCAATAGCATCGTGTAATCCAAACTCTTGAGCCAGTTCTATACGTTTATAAAACAGCTTTTTATGACTACAACCATGTTCACGAAGGTACTCAAGTTCTTCTTTAATATCGTTCTCGATTTCCTCAAGTTCATTAAAGGCATCGTAATCAATTGTTTTATGGCAAGTGAACGATCTGTCATGGTGGCGCACATCATTGATACGCTCTAATACACCTTGTTCAGTCAAGTAGGTCATGCCTTTTTTGAAAGGACAATCCTTGCATGCCTTGACCAAATTAAACATTTTCCATTCTTTACTTTTACTCAATTTAACCCCCCACAAGCCATTAATGCAGGGCTTCTCTGCGTGTTAGATCAACCTCTGTAACAGTTTACCATTATCCTATCAAACATGGCATAGGTCAACCTAAAGGTGGCAAAAGACTACGCTTTTCGGGAATAAAAAAAGAGTTTTTTCATTATGGTATAGAAATAAGTGAATTTTCCTCTATTATTTTGCACCAAATCAGTCACCTTCTCGGAGAAGATTAATGGCAACTCTAACCCTGCAAAAGTTTAGTAGCATAGAAGAGGTCAAGCAAGCAATTCGCAATGGCTCCAAAGTCTACGTGTGTTATGAGCGCAGACGTAATTATCATGCGGGTGTGCTTTTCTGGAACAAATCAATGGGCTATATGCGCCGGTTTATGGGTATAGATATGAACTTCGATTTCAGTTATGGACGCAACAACGAGCCAAGTATTTATTACGCTGTAGACTAAATAACACGATTAAAACAACGAAACACAATTACATAATAATTACAAATGAATGGCAGGGGATGTACACTTTTTCTAAAGGGATATTATTAAAAGGCCCGCTCTAAAACTATTTCTAGTTAAAAAAGCGGGTCTGATCTAACTTCAAGTGGTTAAGTAGAGAACTACTCAAAACAAGTCCTTTCGTCCTCAAACCAACCTATCCTAATTATAGCTCTTTAGTCAGGTCACTGTTCCTGGCGGGGCTTCACTGCTCCTGAAACAAATTATTGTCGAAAACCACTTAAAAGTCACCGATGTAACGACACAGGCTGTCGCCTATATTTATAGTTATAAAAAAAGATAAAACAGCCAGTTAAAAGCTAAGTACCAGGGTATTTTGTTGAATAAATCTGGGAAAATTAAGCTCAAGTAGCCTAGAACTGTCGGCGGTAAATTGACATAAATGCCACCTTTAAAGTGGCATTTTCAATTCTGGGTAATTAATCAATGATGTTCACAAGTGCATGTAGCCTTTTCTTCTGCAACCGGAGCCACGTATTCAACTGCATTTGAAAGAACTTCCTTATGGAACTGATCGAATGGCATGAAACCGGCTGCTGCACTTCTATGACCACCACCTTTAGGGAAGATGCGTTGAGCCAACTCAGCCACATCAACTGCATTAGCATTCGACCGTAAGGAAACCTTCACACGGTTTGCAAGAATGGTATAGATCATAACGAAAGGCACATCCTCAGTCGTATAGATCAGCTCACCAACCAGATTTGTGTGATCTGGTGTTGCATTAATGACTGGAAAAGTATGTCCATAAGCCGTAGCGGTCATTCGTCCTTGCTTGATGATACCTTTTGCTTGGCGTTGGGCTTCACCATTAATTTTTTCCCCAATTTGTCTGATCTGCTGCAATTCTGCTTTAACAATACCATCACGTAGTAAGTAAAGATTCTCAGAAACTTCTTTCGTTAAGATTGCATGAAAGCCTTTCACGATATCGCGTGAATCTGGCAAAGCAAATTTATACAAATCACCATCTTCAATATATTTAATAAAGATTGGCATTTCTTTTTTGGGATTGAAGAATTGCCATGTAAGGCTTGCACCACTGTAATGTGTGCTAGAAAAAGCAAAAACATTAGGCTCAGACAACAGATGTGCTAAGGATTCCAAAGGTGTGTTGTGGTGATCTAGGAAAATCACACGATATGCTTTGCTGACAATCTTTTTCATTTCTTCTAAAGGATATGAAAAGTCACATAGCACTACTGTTTTATCTTTTATATCAATATTTTCTTCTGACAATGGGCGAGCATAGTGACCGGCAATCATGGTCAGATCACGACCTAAAGCATCCATAGCAACTACAGCAGAAGCCACACCATCAGGGCAACCGCCATGATAAATCAAGATCACATCTTTATTAGAATTGCTTGTTAAAATAGATAAAACAACTTCATGTTTAAGTACGCCTTGTTCTTGGGCAAACTTATGAAAATTTTTAGGGTCTACTTTAATAATTTCGCTTGTTTCATCATTGATGAAGTCCGTACCATTAAAGGTCGCGTTTACTGCATCCTCACCCCAAACATGAAGAACACCTGGCTTAAAAGCATTTACTACTGGTAATTTATTCATTTAATCCTCACTGCCACAGAATTAGGGTGGCAACCTAAATATTATCTGGGTAAATTTTAATCCTGAAACATGGCATAAGTTAATATTGGTAAAGACTACTAAGAATGTGTTTATGACTACACTTTACTGAAATCGGCTCTATGGGGTGCGCGAGCAAAAACACCCATAGGGCACATACATACTATCTCATTTGCAACATAGGCCACTGTTTTAGGTAAGTTTTATGCCATTAGGCTTTTTCAATTAATTAGGTATATCGTTCATTACATATTGAGCCATCTGCTCAAAGAAAACCCCTACGTTATTGGCGGGAAGCTCCATTGGGTAAAAATCTACTTCTTTTGTGCCTTTTTGCTTAACTTCGTTCTGGTTTCCCTTGTACCAGTCATTACGGTACTGATCTATACGCGCATGTGCGATTGCTACTGCTGTATCAATGTGCATCGGCATGTTGTTCTGTTCAACTATTGGACCTGAGACTGCCACTGCCAATGCAGTTAAATTGTTCCAAAGGTCATAGTCAGCGTGTACCGAACCATCTTTGGCAGTCAGATAAACTTTACCATCTGCAATTTTTGCATTTACTTGACCACTAGCAATAACTGGAAGGTTACTTTCGCCTTGCTCATTTACCCAGGCAATCAATCCTCCCTCATTCACAAAATACCACATAGAATCTTCCCAAAAATTTAGTTAAAAAATTTCTTGCAAAGGTCACGCCTAATTACTCTCTATAGCTACAAAAAGAGCCTTAGTAAAGGCTTTTAGTTATCAAGCAGGGGGCTTCCCGATCTTTAAGATCATTGTGGGTAATAACTTTATTTTTTAACTTTGGCATTTGTTCATCCTCTTATGTCACAGAATTAGGGTAACTTCCTATTTGGTATATTGTAGATTATAATGATAAAACATGGCATAAGTCAATCTAAAGCAATTTATTTTATACGAACTGTTAGTCGTAATTGGAAATAGAAGAATGAGTAATAACTTACATCGACAGCTATGCGAAATAGGCGCAAAATTCTTAAAACGCAGTGCTTCTAAAAATGGTCATGGATGCCATTTCACTATTATTGAACCGTCAGTATATGGGGAGAACCCAGACGTATTCGGTGTGCGCCACGGAACCATATCGGAACGTAAGATCGGGGATGCAGTATATATCTGTGGTTACGATGTAGGTACTGTGGTACTGGAAGCAAAAACAAGCCGTCCTGACTTTCTTAGAGACAGGGCTAAAGCACACAAGGCAACTGATGAAATGGGCTTGGGGCGTTGGCGTTATTACATTTGCCCGGAGAACTTAATCAAAGTTGAAGATTTACCACCTAAGTACGGTTTAATCTGGGTTACTAAAGGTGGTCAGGTCAAGGTTATTGCGGGTGCACTGGCAGTTGAAAAGCGAACAATGAAGGACCATACAGGGCGTGAACGTAAATTCAGGAGTATGCTTGATGTACAGGAATCCTTTGCAGCATGGAGCTTCGACGACCGAAACCATCAGAATGAAATGAACCTAATGACTATGGCTTTAGCTCGTTTGGAAGGTGTAGAGGACATTCTCTATCTGCAACGCGAGAAAATAGCTATTGAGAACAAGCTGACTAACCAGGTGTTTGAGTTAGAGAAAAAGCTAAGAGAAGCACAATCTCAACTCAGCAAATATACCGCTCAAGAAACATTGGATAAGCTTATACCATGATTATATTTTCAAAACATGGCATAAGTTAATATAAGCCAAGAATTACTGCGGAACGCTCTGGCAACTCGCATAATCAATCAAAGCCTGTCGAAGCCGTGCAATATTAAGGAATCTGGAATCATCTAATTCGTAGTTGTAATGTGAGGATTCAGACCACTCACCATTATCATTCAGCATCAAAGCTAAATCCTCGGTACGATTAGATGACTTCTTGTATTCCACACCCAAGCGGGAACCATATTGAGATTCATTGTTTTCTACTGAATCAAGCAAATCCTGGCAGTTCTCTGGTCCATTGAGTTTGTTGATCAGGTCATGGCTTTGAATTAAACGCTGCAACTCAATATCAGCCTCATATAGCATATAGCCTTCTTTAATTATATCGTTCAGATATGCTCTTACTCTATCCAAACCTTTAACTTTGATTGTCGCAGCCGGTGACATATTCATTGGTTCCATCCTTTACTCGGTTGTATTCTGGCTTTCAAGATCAGCTTTAACCAGTGCTTCTGTCTCAGCCACTTTATCTTCATTGATCGGATTAAAGTACAGCTCGTCTTTACCACCTTCCAGACATAATGAGATATCCAATACTTCTTCCTCAGACCCTTGCTGAATAGGGAACATATTGTCCTTTGCATGGAACAGGAAGCTCACACGAGATTCGTAAAGTTCATCGGTGTAGATAATTGGCATCTTGTCGATGTATGGGTTGGCAGCACGATCTTCCGGGTTGACGTTGGCAACGACCGCCGGCTTCATCAGTAGCTCTGGTGAAGCAACACGAGCAGGGGTTACAAAAGTATATTTATAGTGACCGGCACAGTTGGTTCCATAAGCTAGGTGCAAGAATGGATGTGGGGTTTTAAAGATCGCTACAGCATTAATATCACTTTGTCCAAGTTTAAGGACTAGCTCACCGGCTTTAGCCTGAGTTAAGCCATCAAGCATAGCTAATTTTTCTTTTGGGCTAATTGCTGCGATAACTTCTAAGCCATCCAGTGTTTTTGCATCACGCATTTCCTCATTATCAAAATGCTGCGCTTTAATCATTTTTAATGCGCGTTCATCAGCGAACATATTGGTGTAAGCATAAAAACCTAAACCAGTGGCAAGTAAGACCCCACAGGCACTATAAACTAACTTATAAATGAAATTTGAATCCGTATCCTTCGATTCATCTTTAGATTTAGGATTCTGTTTAGGGATGTTGGTACTCATATTTACACACTTATTTAAAATGCCCGATGACTTCTGGGCTGAAAGGGGAAATCCCTTATTTCTCGTTCAATGATTCGTTAATTTCTTTGTCAGATATACGTTGATACTGTGCAGCTTCTTGGATTTTCTGCCACTCTTCATCATCAAATATATTCTCTGGCGATTGCTCCTTTAGGAGACGCTTTAAAAATTTGACTTCAAGGATGTGATCTAAAATAAGAATCCAGGCAATAGCATTAAAAGCAATCACCATGTAAAGCACATCCTGAGTTTTGCTTGCCTGATCTGTAAAGAATAAGTACATGACAGCAGAACCAATGGCAGCAAAGGCTAAGGCTCCACCAGTGAAGAAGCTCCCACGTCTGGCTCGAACATAATCACGCTCACCAACAATCAAAGATCGGCGCAATTGTTCTTTATTCGCCAATATGAACATTAATATCCTCCCTTGAGGGTCCGAACTACCATTTCTAGGCAACGGAAACTTAATTGTTTGTAGAAGAAATCAGCGATATGAGCATTGTCTAAAACCCAAAGACTGATTAAAAAATACAGCTCTGAATATGTCTTAGTGCATTTTTCACTGATTAATTTTTGGTTGTATTCAATAAATTGACTAAATATTAATTTGTATAAGCTGCTAGTTTGAAAGAAAGGGCAATTGTGTTTTTCAAAATCAAATAAGGTATTTTGATATTTGTTATTAAACACTTCATCAAAAGCGGAAATAGATTTAGCAATCTCATGGAATGCCATATTAAGTGTTTGGTTATTTTTGTGGCTGAGTTGAGTATTTTTTAGGTGATCACGCGCCTGGATAAAGACTACTCTAATTGCTTCACCAAACAAGGCTATAGAATCTGGATTAAGTTCTGCAAAGCCATTGGTTGTGCGGTGGTCTTGGATTTCTTCAAGGATATTCTTAATCGGCTTTCCATGTTGAAAAACCTGCGGAAATTGGGTTTTCATAACGTACCGTCTTATATCTTTATCAAAGTTGGGCTAAAGGCTCCATAAGCTACTTTATATAATATTTTGCGTGAAAAATAAACCTGACTTTAGGTGATTAAAGGACTATATGGCTTATATAAAAACTTAATTTAAAAAGTAGCCCAAACCACCTTTTCTTATAATTGAAAATAGTCCATTTTGAGGTTATTTGTACAACAAAAAATAGGGGAAATGTGGTAAAAATAACGCAGTTAAAAAACATAAGATTTGTGGATATAACATGACTTCAATGGCGATTTGGGATTTTGGACAACCTAAAAACCAACACATAGCACTTAAACCAAAACCATTCAGCTTTCGTGAATTTCTAAAGCGTCAGTACGGTGTTGAAAACGAGGTCAGTAGTGAGGTCAAATCGCTCTTCGGGCAAGCCAGAACAATGTTTGGTATTGGCTCGATAGAAGAAGCATTCGATTATCTGGAAACACGTATTGGTGATGACCTCGTAGAGTTATTCCCGCTCATTACTGGTTCCTTATATCTCACCCAGGAACAACGAGAGAAAATCGAAAAAGTTATCGACACAAATTTAATCTCTACCTATCCAGTATCAAGCAATACCGGGCTGAACGAATGTGTAGCTCTATATTTACGTGGGCTGTATGAGCTAAATTTTGATAACACTTATGAATATGTATTCAAAGGTATATACAATATTTGCGGGTCAGTAGTACCTTTTATCAAAGGTAAAATTGCTCCTACTGAATCAACCATCTTCAAGGATGATCTCGATTACAAGGACCGCATACTATTCAGTATTATCATTCACGAATTTGTAGCAAACTTAAAAGCATCTGCTATAAATTCTCGTCTATTCAAATTTGGTACTTACACTGAACTCGGTAATCCTCTTTGCCATAACCTTGATATGTTAGGTATAGCTAAGAAAGGCGCATTTTATAACTACATGCGTATCGTGCTTGATTACCGTAATGCACATACACAGTCGCGTTTTATCAGTGATTCACTGGAATACAACCTGTTTTATACCCAGAACACAAAAACCCTTGAGCAAGCTTCACTAGAGGATACAAGCATGAAAGTGGGTGATCTGTTTGATCACCATTACAATCTAATCATGGAAAGTCTGACCGTAATTAAACTTAGTCAGTCGGTTACAGGGATTGATAATGCTCTCCATGTTTTTCAGCACTATGCTTTCTATCTGTATAAGAACTTTCTGTATATACAGTCGTTGATGCCGAAGTTTCTGGCTGAAAAGCAATATACAGCTTTGCGCCGCCACTACATTGATGCAATTGCCCTCGTCTTGCGTAATATCATGCAAGAAGTCATTTATCTCAATGCCACCCTAGATCACATCGAAACCGTATTTTACGAGATGGCAAAGCATCTGGAATCAATGGTTCTGACAGAATATGGTGAGCAGAATAAATACTGCCATATCCTTTATTGTTTTAATGAGTTGGGTAAAGCTGTAGATAATCCAATTCATCGGACCAATCTGAAAGAATATTTCCTTTGGTTCAGTGTGAATCACATTCAGGCTAATAAAACCCTATTTAATACTTATGAAACTGCTGCTAAGGCAGGGTCATTATCTGCAAAACTAGGGCTAACACTTAGTTACTCCATGAGCAATAAGAATACTGCTGCAAGCAAAGCGAAGGCAGTAGCTATTGAAGCTGAGTTGATGGAAATTTCTGCGCCACTACTTTCATTTGGTGTTAGCTTCGATCTAAACGCTGTAATCTCAGAAAAACTTGAATTTCCAGGTATCAACAAAGATACCTCTCTGACTTACATCAAGAAGAAAATACATGCTTATGATTTCTCACGCCCAGATATGGTCGTGCGTTATCACAATTATCAAAATGAATTGATGATAGATGAAGCCGAAGAGAAGCTTAAAGCTGACAGCACTCTTGATCTGGAAGAGTTTACCGGACAACAGGCGATTGATTACCTCTATAACTTCGCCAATGAGTTTCCATTTGTCAAAAACACTATGGCACTGCTTGAAAGAGCGACTGAAACAACAGCGATCTGGTTAATTGCTGCCGAATGTGGATGCCCTTTATCAGCCTATTATTTATTTGACGATATTCCAGGTGTGGGTATCAATGCCTTTCCATTTGAATTTGAGGACCTAATCAATCCTGATCTGCAAGGCTATTTGCTCAACCCTGCAAACTGGAACCGCTATGGTGTCGATATGCAGCGTATGGACTTTATCAAACATAAAATTGATAAGTCAGTTTGCGATAAATTCTATGAAAGCTGTGAGCAAGCTATGGAGGTATTTGACGAATACGAGCATTACATTGGTCAAATCATCAAATCTGGGAATCTGCCATCAATTGAACAAGTAGGCATATTCATTAATCTGTATATGTGTTTAATGCACTTGGCTAAGAATCTTAGTCTTATGAGCGTTATTATAGATAAAGTTCGCCATAAGGAACTATCTACCACTTTCCATAAATTCTGGATTGATCACTCAGTCATGGATTGGAAGGCTGTATCACATACTCGCTTGACCGATGTATTTAATACTCGTTCTAGTAACCAGATGCTTAATCACATGATCAATATGTTCATAGAGTCAAGACAGCGACCTGAATTGGATAATATTTTAGCGTTGCCGGCACTAGCGATTAAATGGTGTGACTCATTGGCAGAGTTTTTACCTAATTTTGATACGCCATTAGGAATTGTTTGTACTCAATACTTGCAATGGAGTACCCAGACTATCCAAGCTGCTTGTAAGGCTGAAAATCACATAGATAGCAATTCATCACGATTATGGACAAACATGCTCTATAGCCTGATTTTCCTACATTCTCACGTTTATTTTGATGTAGAGCAGCAGCTTCAAAAGAAAAATATGAGGCGTGAGGATATCCAGAATAAAACTATGGCTATCAATCAGCATAAAAAATTCGTTCACAATATGCGTCGTATATTGAAAAACACACTGACCTTAGAGGAATGTCTTGCCGAATTTAAGCATATTCTCTATCGTGGCTCCATAGGAGCTGCGCAGGTGTTTCATTCCATCCTGAATAGCGAAATGGCAGGGAAGGAAGAGTTTTTCCCCCATAATACAGCGATCATGTTGCGAGCTGCTTCAACTATCGCCCAGACCGAAACAATCCAATTTATTTCTCCTAATGTACGCAATTCTATTGCGCCGTACATGATGCTGATTCTGACAATGAGACTGAGTGAAGGGGAAGAAGAGACCCTGGAAACCCGCAAGTATCTTCTGGATTGCCTGGTGCGGTATAAAGATGCAATGGGCTTGGTTTTCAATGTCTATGATGCTTATCACAGCGAAAATAAAATCGCGTCAACAGGATATGCTTTTGAAGATGCAGTAACTCTGGTGCGTGAGCATGCAGTAGCTCACCGTTCTGTCATTCAATTGCTTGGGGTGAAACTGGATGATCTGACAATTAAATTCCCTCAAGCTAAACTTAAATTCAAGCTTTCAGAGATTACACCTGAACAGTGGCTAGAAGCATTAACGCAGTCTGGCGAATACTTTAAGTATTAAGTAAAAATGTATGTGAGTAGTTAAGCTAAGCTTTATACCAAGCATTAAAGTATCATACTGTATTGCTTGTAAAGCAAAAAATCTCATGAGAGTAGTATTAATGCTTCATAAGAAGCATATTTTATTGCTCTCTTACAAAAAATCCCGGAATTTTCCGGGATTTTTATTTAGGCTTTTTAGTCTTGCTTTGGAGAAATAGAATGAAATATACCTATTTCTCCATTTTACTGCATATTCCTGCATAAACATACCACCAATTCCTGTTCGTACCATACCAGCTATTCCTATTCCAACTGCACCAATCTATCTAGTTTAAAGAAAACTATAAATATTCTTCTTAGATACAAATAGCTTAGTCATTAATGGTAATTATTCAATTTAATTCTTTCATCTGGTTGAGATACCTGATCTCCAATGGTTCTTTACTTTAATAATATTGTGATAAACGATCCTATTGATACTAGTAAAGCATATTTTATGTTGAATTTTCATGTGTCTGCAATCATAAAACTAGCCCCTAACTAAAAACCCATTCAAAATATGAATGGGTTTCTGGATTATTGAAAAAAGAAACTAATTTATTCTGTTGTCCATGCTAGTAATGCTCGCCTAGCAGGTTTTCCGACAATTGTTCGAGGCCAATCATTTCCTAGAAATATTGTAGCTTCAATGAGTAATTGATCTAATTTTTCAGTAATATACTCATTTAAAGTTGATATTGAAATCTGAGGGTCAATAGTACAGAAAATCGTAGGTTTAGCTGATGGTGTTGATGGTGGAAAAACAGCAACTTCATTTATTCCATGAATCTCTGATATAGCTGAGGATATTTCACCAGCTGATTGCAATTTTTGAGTAGTGTTGTCAAACCACACATCTTCAGCACGTCCTAAGACTGCAATAGAACCATCATCATTGATACTAACAGCATCACCTGTCTTATACCAGCCATCGCCAAAAGTTGATTCTGTACGAACTTCATCTCCCCAATATAATGAGGCCATATGAGTACGTTTAAAATATGGTTCACCTATATTTGGAAATTTATCGGAAACTGCTTTTAATGGACGTACTTTCATTTCTATACCATTCATTGGCCATAGAGTTGGAATACTTTGATTGTCTTTCTCTAAGTCCGCGCACATTATGCCTGCTTCTGTAGCACCATATAAGCGTTTTAATTTAAGCCCTGCTTTATTCTGAATCATACTAATCGTGACTGGAGATAGTAGGGCCCCGCCAGTTAGCGCCCATCGCACATTGTTTCCTAAATTCGGGTCAGTACTATTGATTGCTAGATACGTATAATGAGATGGCAAGGCACTCATCATCGTTACATTATGCTTAGATATACTGTTAATAATATCTGTTACATCATCACTTCTGATATTGTGGTGAACAACAGTTATACCTATAAAGAGTGCAGGTAATACATGTACATCTATACCATGGGCAAAATCCAAGGCATGTAAATTAAGGATAGAGTCTTGTAAATTCAAAGACAAATCATTAATCCAAGATTTTCTATCTTGGATTAGATTATACTCAGTCCAATAAACCCATTTAGGTTCACCTGTACTTCCAGAGGTTTCTAGAATTCGCCCTGATGAATATAAACTAGACTCAGGTAATTCATTTTTTAGAAAAATATTTCCATCATGCTTATTAATCGCTGTTCGTAATGAAGAAAATTCTGTTAATACACCTGCATCAGATAAGGACGTAATCGCACTCCAAGGAGTGCCTAACCGCTGTAGTCTTGACCAAGTTGTATATCGATCCCGTGTGGATAAATGTATACCGCCAGCTGATACTACACCGATGAATTTGCAAATATATTCAAATGGATCAGATTCAAAATCACAAACAACAATTTCACCTTGACTAACTTTATTAGTTAAATGTTCTTTCCACCATAGACACCGTTCAGAGAGTTCTGTATATGTCCAAGACTTATTACCATAAACAATAGCCACTTGAGACGAGTCATGTTGAAGTATAATATCTAAGATTGAATTTCTGATACTCATTGTAATTGCCCTCTAAATAAGTGACGAGTACCATTTTCGGTAATGGTATTTCTGCCATGTATAACTTTAGAGTTATTGATTATCAGTAAATCCCCTACATTCCAACGATGAGAATAAAAAGCATCACAATTCTTGAGGAATTGGTCGAGCTCAACTAGTAAATCACGGCTGTTTTGTTCATCATGATCCGCTAAACGTACAGACCAAGCTGGTGCTTTCTCAGTTGTATCAAATGGGAGGGCTAAATTAAATGATGTAGTTCCATCATCTTTTTTAATCAAAGGTGGTACAGATATCCATTTATGTGCAATGGATGGGAAGTGTGAGGCGTCATGTATTTTATATTCCCAGTCTTTCTCAAATATTGCTTTCAAATGTTCTGGCATAGATTCAAATGCTAATTTCTGATCACAAATTTCAGTTTCACCATATCCATTACTCTGATTAAACTCAACACAATAAAGAATAATATAACTAGGATGTGTTCCTACAAATGCGCCATCATTATGCAATGGTAGTGCAACGCGTCCAGTTACGTATTTTTCTGGATTTGGATCTGCATTAAGATCTAGTAATTCAGCCGAACCTGTTCCGAATCGGTGTTCCGCTGTCTTTCCTGCCAAATTAACTAGTTCCTTGAACTGTTCCCGCGTGAGTGAGAGGTTCTTGGCCAATGCAACACCATGCTCTTTCGCATTAGAAATCACTTCATCAGCCAATTCCTTTAATGAGGGCCAAGCTTCGTTTCGAGCTAACTGGATCCCTATTTTTGAATTAGCTATCTGTTCTATAGTTGTTTTCATAATTAATCCTGATAAAAATATTCAGAGCTATTTGCAATATTGGATTGATATTTCTAATTCCAAAATGCAAATAGCTATATTCAGCCTAGTGGGCAATCGCTTTCCATAACTGTTTAATATGTTCATCCAACGTCAATGGTAACAGCGATTCAGATAAACCTTGCTCTAGGTTTGACCCCTGATGAATTGCTGTTTTATATCCAAATGCTATCTTTTCAGGCAACCTTCTTTGGGCTAGTTTTCTCAAATAATACTTTTCGAAAGTACCATCAGATTTCAATATTTGGTCTACAGCTAATTGAGCTGCAATTGTGGAAGCCTGCCAATAAGGGTGGTGAATCAAGTATTTACCTGCCGTACCAAGAGCATTCGTTTTGAGTAATCCTGATCCACTAACATTTATGATTCTATCAGCTAGACCCTGTTCATCAGGTGAAGCTTCCATTCCTGTTTCTGAAACAGAATTAAGTAGATCACTTCCCATACCTGTAACAAGATCTCGACCTTGACTGCTCGCATAGTTATGCGCAATTGTTACTAATAACTGAATCAAAGTTATCTCAACATTATCATGCTGAATCCAACGTAGTGTTGGTTCTATACCAGCTAATAAGTCTTCCTTAGATAGTTCAAGAGTTACTAATGGCACACCCACATGTGCAGCTGTCGCTGTTGCTCCCTCTAATTCATCCCCCCATGGCGTCTTAATAGTGACAGCTACTACATCAGCTTGTTGTGCAGCCAAAAATGAACAGAGTAATCCTGAATCAACACCACCAGATAGCAACAACATTACTGGCCGTTGTGATTGGGCAATAGAACCTACAGATATAGCTAAAGCTTCTTCAACATTTGATATTGCTTCAAATAAGTCTGTTACCGTTGTTGTAGATATTAACGTATTCTTTTTGCTAGTGATTTCTATATCCCAAATACCATTGTCATTTTTGTTAATTTTTACAAAATTACCAGGATCGAGCTTGATCAACTCTGTAGTATGAGATGACTCTTTATTCCAAGTAGCAATCAATTGCTCAGCAAAAATATAGTCATTAGTGACAACCCATTCTCCTTTCTCTACATCACGTTTTGCAATAAATAATTGCCATTGACCCAGTGAGGGAGCAGTAATCTCAATAGAGCTCGCTCCAAAAACCGTACCCGCTTTTAATGCAATATCCTTACGATATACATTGTATACAGACCTTTCTGTCTTGTTTTTGGTAAAATAAAAACCAGAGATAACAAAAATTCCTGCATTAAGTCCTAAATCCATTATATATTCCAAATACTTTTAGGTTGCTAAATCTAAAACTAATAAATTATTGTCTTTAATTTCAGTAAATTAACAGACGATATCAATCATCTCTTACTTACTCTTTTTACTTAACTACTAATCACTTCACGCATGCGTTCTTGTGCTGATTGTGAGGCGGCGAATCCAGCACGGTGAGCTCTAGTCGCTTCGATTCGTGCATGCTCAAGTCGTTCAATAATGCCTGCATTGGCATAACGTTTAGTTGTTTTAAAAGGTACTGGTTGGTATTTTGAAAATTGTTGAGCGATAGTTTTTGCTTTTTCAAGAACAGATTCATTTTCTGAAGCTACCACGTCAACCAAACCATCCTCAAAAGCTTTTGGTGCTAACCAAGGTTCACATGTCATGATCATTCGATTTACTACATGTGGCGCAACTCTTTCATTTAATAAACAAGAACCCAAAACACATGCAATACCAAGTTTTAATTCAGGCATCCTTAAATCGGCAATATGAGATGCAACTCTATAATCCGCACACAATGCCAGTTGTAAACCAATACCAATAGAATATCCATCAAGTGCTGCAATTACCGGAACTGATAAAGCTAAAACGGATGTATACATGCGAACACATGCTGCAATCCACTTATCAACTTCATCTGATCCTTTAAAAGTATTAACTTCATGAAAATCACCACCAACCCCGAAAGATCGGCCTTCACCAGCAGTGATGATGACTGCTCTAATACTGCTCGTATCCAAATTTTCTAAAGTTTCGGCAATTTCATTCATTTTCCAAGTTGCAAATGTATTGTGACCAGAACCTGAAAATGTGAATACAGCTACTTCGCCTTGTACAGAGATGGATCCGTAAATTTGAACAACTCCTATAAGTGATATTCTGCTCCTCAAATGATGTTATAAACATCAATATATGGAGTATTTTATGGCACGTAGACCAAGAAGAAATCATTCAAATGATTTTAAAGCTAAGGTAGCACTTGCTGCGATTAAAGCAGAAAAAACACTTGCTGAATTGAGTGCTGAGTTTGATGTTCATCAAAACCAAATTATTGACTGGAAAAATCAATTGATCTCAGCTTCCTCGCAAGCTTTCGATCAATCAAAAGCTCCAACAGAACCACCCATCGATCTAAAAAAACTACATGCAAAAATCGGTGAGCAGGCATTAGAAATTGATTTTTTAGAAGGTGTGTTGAAGAAACTGGGCCGCTTCAACCACAAAAGTTAATCGACGACTCACTTCAGATTTCAGTATCTAAGCAAGCTAAGCTGCTGAAAGTCTCCCGTGGTTGTTATTACTATCGCCCAAAACCTGTGAGTGCATCAGATCTGAAGCTGATGCGATGTATTGATGAATTACATATGCAATATCCTTTTGCAGGCAGTCGTATGATGCGTGATTTGTTGAATCGTCAAGGACATCATATAGGACGACGTCATACACGTACTTTAATGAAGAAAATGGGTATTCAGGCGTTATATTGCAAACCAAATTTAAGCCAGGCTAATCAAGCTCACCGTAAATATCCATATCTGCTCAAAGGGTTGGCTATTCAGCGCAGTAATCAAGTGTGGTCTACGGATATAACGTATATCCCTATGGCAAAAGGCTTTGTTTATTTATGTGCTGTGATTGATTGGCATAGCCGCAAGGTACTTGCGCATAGGGTATCGATTAGTATGGAGGTGGATTTTTGTATTTCGGCTTTAAATGAAGCGATTGAAAAATATGGTCGACCTGAAATATTTAATACAGACCAAGGCAGCCAGTTTACCAGTGATGCATTTATTGATGTATTGAAATCAAATGGCATTCAAATCAGTATGGATGGTAAAGGTCGATGGGTAGATAATGTGATGGTTGAACGATTATGGCGGAGCGTTAAATATGAAGAGGTGTATCTCAAAGCTTATAGCAGTGTCACAGATGCGAAAAAGCAATTAAGTGCATATTTTGAGTTTTATAATTTGAAACGACCTCATTCGAGTCTAGACAAAATGACACCAAATGAGTTTTACTATGATCAGCTACCCCAACAAAACAAGGTGGCTTAACTAGAGCGGAATATCACTTATAAATACGCTTTTAGTTGTTCAAACAAGTGGGACCACCTCTTACTTCCATATTTCCAGCTGTATTTTCTTTTATTAAATTATTCATATTAACCCTTTAGTATATTTAAGTATATAAAAATGATAAAAAATTATCGAGATGGATAGTAATGAATTTTATTAAAAATAAAATTGGCTAAAAGTTACACACTCTCTTTAATCTCAACTTAAAATAAATTTTCCGAAATGAGTTTGTCGAATGTTTAAGGTTTTTTTAGCTTTCATTAGTAATCATATTAATTATATAAAACGATGATTTTTTAAGTGATACCTGTAAATTTACACATTAGGCAACTTGCATAACTCACAAAATGAATGACTATTTGCTGTAATTCTTCACCGACATTTTTTAATATTTCATGCATGAAATATATTGATATACAGCTTTGTTGGACAAAGCTGTTGTTAGTGGCAAAGGGCAGCAATAGGTGTGCCAGACTCCGCTTGCTTCAAGATGGACATGATCTGGCTGTTAGTAAATTTAGATGTTTTCATGCAGGATCTCCCGCTTATACTTTCAGATAAAATTCTACTTTTAGATCCTTTTATTTTTAGGAGGGATTACTATACCGATGGTGCTTATGACACTAAACACTGCCGAAAAGTCATTTTAGATAGACAAGCACATGCAGTGATTCCTCCAAAAAATTCAAAACATTGGAAAGATAAACAATCGAGGTCTATCGAGCGGAATGAGTTATTGAAAACAGTCAAGCCATCAGGAAGATCACTTTGGAAAAAGTGGTTTGGTTATCATCGTCGAAGTTTGGTGGAAACCAAAATGCATTGCATCAAATTATTAGGCGATAAATTAACAGCAAGGAGTTTTCCTAGTTAGGTGAATGAGATCCATGCACGTGTGGCAGTCTTAAATAAGTTTACGATATTAGGCCGACCTCATACCCAAGTTGCCACTTAAATTTGAGTCGCTTAGAGAAGTTATACTTTTTAAATCTTTGTGCAACAAAGCCACGAGAAAGTAAAATTCAATTTTATCGTTATGAAATGTCAACAGCCCTAGATAAATGCTTTAAATAATAAAAATCCAGTTAAAGTAGCAAATTCTTTTATATTCATTATGTATAGGCAATGTACAATAAAATGTTATAGGCCTATCCTCAATCTTTTTTAGCCTCAACTTTTCAGCAAAGGTAAATTTTAATGTCTGATATTAATTTTTCTGATGAACTACCTCAGGGCTTTATTGGGTTAACAGCTAATGTTGGCCTCAAAAATCTTGATGATGATTGTTTATTAGTGGCTTCTACCGTTCAGGCAAGTTCGGTATCTGTATTCACAAAATCACTATTTGCTGGACCTAGTGTGGTCCTTAGTAGAGAGAGTCTAGTAAATGGACCTCTTCAAGGTGTAGTTGTCCTTTCAAAGAACGCGAATGTGGCTACGGGGAAGAAAGGCTATGAGCATGCACAAGAGTTACAGAAACTTGCTGCTGATGTCCTCGGATTGCCACAAGATAAACTGTTAGTTGCTTCAACAGGTGTTATTGGTAAAAAATATCCAATGAATGATATCCGTGAAAGTTTCCATGATTTTTCTGGAAAAATAGGAACTTTGACTGCCCAGAATGCAGCTAAAGCAATAATGACAACAGACACGCATCCCAAAGTTTCAAAAGTAAAATGTGGTAATGCGACTCTAGTTGGTATTGCCAAGGGGGTTGGAATGATCGAGCCTAATATGGCTACAATGCTGGCTTTTTTCTTTACAGATGCGGCATTAGCTCAAAATCAATTAAATACTATCTTTAGAAATGTTGTTAATCGTACATTTAATGCACTAAGTATTGATACTGATACATCGACTAGTGATACTGCCGCCATTTTCGCAAATGGGCTAGCTGGTTCAGTTAACGAAGATGAGTTTAGTGATAGTTTATATCAATGTGCGTTGAATTTAGTGAAACAAATCGCTAGTGATGGTGAGGGTGCTACAAAGACAATCATTGTTAATGTAAAAGGTGCTAGAAATAATGAACAAGCTAAGTTAGTTGCAAAAAGTATTGTTAATTCTCCATTGGTTAAAACAGCAATTCATGGTAGCGACCCTAACTGGGGGCGTGTTGTAATGGCGATTGGTAAACTAGATACAGAGACAGATATTGACCCAATAAAAACTGTTATTTCCTTTGGACACCAGCAAGTTTATCCATTATTGAATGATATTCAACAAGACCATGAGTTAAAAAAACTAAAGGATTATCTCTCAGGATCTGAGATTGAGATTAATATATTTTTATCTATAGCTGAGGGGGAATTCACTGCTTATGGTTGTGACTTATCTGAAGGATATATACGTATTAATGCAGATTATACCACCTAACTAAAATTAAGGATAAAAAACAGTTTGAAAAATAAGGTTAGAGCTTTAGTAATTGATTACATCAACTAAAGACTCTAACTATCGTATTTAATTCGGCTTTATTGTATAAAGATTTGAAAGGTTGAGTTTCCCTAAGTAATTCTAATTTAAGATACAACTTGGGTATGAGGTCCGCCTAATATCGTAAACTTATTTAAGACTGCCACACGTGCATGAATCTTTTTAACTTGGCTGTCAAAATTTCTAGCATTGAGTTTATCGCCTAATAACTTGATGCAATGCATCTTGGTTTCCACCAAGCTTCGGTGATGATAGCCTGACTATTTTTTTCCATGTGTTCTGCCTAAATATTTGACTGATCGAAGTAACTCATTTCTCTCCTTAGAATGTGCTTTTGTATCTTTCTAAGGTCTTGCATTTTTTCTGGGTGGAATCACAGCATGCGCTTGTCGATCCGTAATGACTTGACGGTATTTTTTTGTGTCATAAGCTCCATCGGTATAGACAGAGTGTATTGGCTCATCAAGTGGAACCTGATCAAGTAAATCACTAAGTACCTGTGAATCACTCACATTGTTCGTCGTGAGTTGAACAGCTGGTATTTGCAGGGTTTCAGCATCTATACCAATATGTAGTTTTACGCGATTGGCGACGATATTCAGGCTGATGTTTCTTTCATTTCCATTCATCTTCACCTAGAAACTTTAGACCAGTAGAGTCGACAAGTAGATAGAGTCTATCACTACTTTTTTGATAGCCAATCGCAATATCGATATGCCTTTGTCTTCTACATAGTGTTGAATAATCTGGCGCTATCCAATTTAATCCGCAAAGCTTACTTAGATTTTGGACAAAGCCAGTAACCATTTGCAAAGACAATTTAAATAGAGATTTAATCATTAAGCAGCATTGGATGGCTGCGTCAGAATAAGTTTGATTTAGTCCGTGTTTGCCTTGTGGG